>JAFDJC010000084.1 GCA_019307665.1 Deltaproteobacteria bacterium
CTCCCGGATGGCAGCCGCTCACAAGTACGGCATCAGCACCCTCCAGAAGGGCCTTTATCACATATTTGGGATCAACCATTCCCGTGCACATCACCTTGATCATGCGGACATTGGTTGGATAACCGGCCCGTGAGGTTCCTGCAAGATCCGCAGCAGTATACGTGCACCAGTTACATACAAAAGCAATAATGGTCGGTTCAAAATCTTCCATGTTTTTCCTCCTATATCCCCACTACATTTAAAGAATCCATAATGCCGTCAATTTCTGCAAAAATTTGTTGTGATTTAAAATGCTTGACCTGTGCGGCATTGCTTGGACAAAACCCTGCACAGCTTCCACACCCCTTGCAAAGAGCTTCGTTTATCACTGAAATTCCTTTGCGTTCATCAAATTCAATGGCTGTATAGGGACACAGCTCGATACATGTCTGGCAGCCGATACAGATATCCGAATCGATAAAGGAGATGGTCGGCGGCACCATAACCTTTCCCAGAGTAGCCAAAGCAAGGGCTTTGGATGCGGCCCCGGATGCCTGGGCAACCGTATCCGGAATATCCCTCGGGGCCTGGCATGTACCGGCAATAAACACGCCGTCTGTGGGTGTATTCAATGGTGCCAGTTTGGGGTGCTCTTCCAGGAAGAATCCGTCTGCCCCCTGGTTGATGCCGAAAATCCTGCCCACTTCAGTAGCATCTTTCCTGGCTTCCATTGCCGAACACAAGATAACCATGTCAACCGGCACACGCAGAATGGACCCTAAAAGTGTGTCCTCGGCAATTGCGATAAGCTTACCTTCTTCCTCCGGGCCTTCCGCTTTGTCTGTAATCTGGGCCACCTTGCCCCTGATAAAGTTAGTTCCTTCATTCTGACAGCGCTGATAAAATTCCTCATACCCCTTACCAAAGCAGCGCTGATCAATATAAAAATCATACACTTCAGTATCATGTCCTACTTTTTCCTTGATAAGGTGTGAATATTTCAGGGCATACATGCAGCAGACTCTTGAACAGTATTCATGATAATTCACATCCCTGCTTCCCACACAATGGACCAGGGCAACGCTTTTGGGAGATTTTGTAAATTCATTGTTTTCATCCCTAATAAGGATCTTGCCGCCTGTGGGGCCGGTTGCATTGCTCAGCCGTTCAAATTCAAAACTGGTGAAGACATTGCGGTATTTGCCATATCCAAACTGTTTAATAGGTGTGGGATCCATGAGGTCAAAACCGGTGGCCACTATAATTGAGCCCACATCAATTTTAAGGTCAACCGGTTTCATGTCATGATCTATGGCCATTGGCTCACATTTTTCGACACATTGATAACATTCCGAACATACGCCGCATTCAATGCACCGGGCTGCTTCTTGTATGGCCTCATCCTCACTGAATCCGGCTGCAATTTCAGCAAAACTCTTGACGCGTGTTTCAGGGTCCAGCCTGTTCATTCGTGTCCGGGTTGTTTTTTCAACCTTGGAGGTGTCCGGTCGATAAAATGACGTGTCCTTTTCCCTGCCTGCTTCAAGATCCATTTGGTTTACATAGCGATGGATGCTCTCGGCTGCCTCTTTACCGCACTCAACAGCTTCAACTACGGATTTCGGGCCATAAATCACATCACCGCCGGCAAAAACCCAAGGGATGGTTGTCTGGAGGGTAACCGGATTCACTTCAAGCCCTCCCCTGGCGGTCGGTATATTCTGGTCCCTGGCAAATGATAGATCTGCCATCTGCCCGATTGCTACAATGACTCTGTCTGCATTCAGAGTTTGAATCTGACTTTCATCATACTGGGGATTAAATGATCCGTTCTCATCAAATACTTGAGTACATTTCTTAAATTCAATGGAGGCAACTTTGCCGTCTTTCCCAAGAAATCGCATTGGCCCATAGCCGTTCAAAATTTCAACCTGCTCTTGGACCGCCTCTTCAATTTCATAGTCCCATGCAGGCATTTCATGACGGGCTTCCAAGCATACCATGGTAATATGTTGCGCACCATGCCGTTTTGCCGTCATGGCCACATCAATGGCAACATTCCCGCCACCGATGACAACGATATTTCTACCCGTATCAATGCTTTTGCCTAGAGCAGTATCCCTTAAAAACGGAATTCCCGGAAGAATGCCATCTATATTTTCACCTTCAACACCAAGCGTTCTGCTCAAATGGAGCCCTGTTGCCAGGAATACCGCTTTAAACCTTTGCTTTTCCAGATCATCCAAAGTGATGTCTTTGCCAAAAGAGACACCTGTTTTTATGGTCACTCCCATTTTTTCAATGATTGAGATTTCAGCATTCAGGACATCCCTTGGCAGACGGTATTCCGGGATACCGACAGCCATCATGCCCCCGGCAACGGGAAGTTTTTCAAATACCGTGACTTTATACCCCTTTTGGACAAGATAATATGCGCAGGTAAGGCCTGCGGGCCCAGATCCGATGACTGCAATTTTTTCACCGTTTTTCGCTTCAGTTCCCGGGACATATGGTGATTCACCTGCAAAATCTAGGTCTGACAGGAACCTGTGCATATACTGTATGGCCAGGGGTGCATCTACATCCTTGCGGGAACAGTTGACTTCGCACGGGTGGTGACAGATTCGGCCGCATGAGCCTGGAAAAGGGTGTTCTTTTTTAAACAGCTTAAGGGCTTCAAGGTATTTCCCCTGGTTGATCAATGCCACAAAACCCTGGACGCTCACATGGGCAGGACAGACAGCCTTACAGGGGGCGGTCCCTTGTTTATCAATAAGAAACGTAATGGGTACTGCCTGGGGAAAAGCCCTGTATATGGCGGTTCTGTCCCCAATACCCACATCCCACTCATTGGGTCTTGTTATGGGACAAACCTTGATGCATTCCCCACACCCTGTACATAATTCCTCCTTCACATACCTGGGTTTCTTGTGAACGGTCACTGTAAAATTTCCGATGTAACCGGATACATCAGTTACCTCGCTGTAGGAAAGCAGTTCTATATTGGGATGCTGTACAACCTCGACAATCTTTGGTGTTCCAATACAGGCCGCACAGTCCATAGTTGGAAATGTTTTGTCAAACTGGAGCA
This sequence comes from Deltaproteobacteria bacterium, assembly GCA_019307665.1. Taxonomy (GTDB): domain Bacteria; phylum Desulfobacterota; class Desulfobacteria; order Desulfobacterales; family SURF-7; genus JAFDJC01. The sequence goes on from JAFDJC010000084.1 coordinate 3,071, forward strand.
TATGCCCGCCAACCGTGGAATCTTTTTCTACCAGATAGACCTTGTGACCGGAAGCTGCGATATCCAGCGATGCCTGCATTCCTGCTATTCCGCCGCCCACAACCATGATGTCCGGGTGTACGCTGACTTCCCTGCTGAGCAGGCTCTGGTGATAGTTGACTCTTGTAACAGCAGCGGCTGCAAGGGTTTTTGCTTTTCTGGTGGCCTCATCTTCACTTTCAGTTACCCAGGAAACCTGTTCACGGACAGAGGCCATTTGAAAGAAATACGGGTTCAATCCTGCACGTTGACATGCATTCTGAAACGTCTTTTCATGCATTCTGGGTGAACAGGATGCAACTACAACCCGTGTCAGCCCCAATTCTTTGATATCTTTTTCAATCATTTCCTGGCCAGGGTCTGAACACATGAATTTATAGTCGCGTGATACCACAACGTCTTTCATATTTCGAATATATGCGGCAACTTCTTCAACCCGGACCCGGTAAGCGATGTTAATCCCGCAATGGCAGATATAAAACCCTATCTTTATGGACATTATTGCCCCCGTTTTAGTTTAGAATTATATGTTTATTCATTTTGACTGACTCTCCTTGACAATATATCCTGTATCAGATTAAGGACCTCTGCTGCTTCAGGCGGCTTTTCCAGAAAAGCCTCCGGACTGACGACATCCCGGCCCAACCCGATCCCTTTTGTTTTCTGGTAATGGATGAAGGTTTGTTTATCAATTGTCGAAATCATGATAACCGGAATCTGTTTCAGCTGTTTATCCAGCTTTAAATGCCGGTACATCCGCATACCGCCGTTTTCAGGCATGGGTACATCAATAATGATAAATACAGGGTTTTCCTTTTTGGCTTTTTGCATGCCCTCTATTCCATCTTTGGCAACAATGGGTTTAAAACCGCCCGTCTTAAGAATCGTTGAGAGAAATATCCGCATGTCCGGATCATCATCAACAACAAGGATTTTCTGTTTGGTTGGCTTTTTGTTCAATGAGTCCTTTTTTTCTTTCTTGGCTTGTTAAAATACATAAATACAAGACAGCGGTTTATTTTCAGAGCCTTTTATTTTGTGAACCACTGCAGAAAGCATGCCAAAACCTGAGAATTGAAAAAAATCAAACATAACAGGGAGTTATAAAAAACAATTCTGACAGGAAGATAGAAAAAAACAAAAGAAGTGTTGCATATATTGCAACATAATTGTGAGAGAAAAGAGAAATAACGTGGTGAAATTAATATTGAAAAACTAAAAATATGCATCAAAAATAATGTTGCATCATATGTTGCAACATTGTTTTATGTCGGGCTGATACCCAGGCTCTTCATCTTTCTCCACAAGGTGGTTCTGTCGATGCCAAGAGCCTTTGCTGTTCTTGTTTTATGCCAGTCATTGTTACGAAGCACTTGTAGAATGGTTTTCCGCTCCCTTGAATCAGCACTTTTTAATTGAAATCTTTGAACTGTTTTTTCTTTGATCTTTTCATCTGTTATTGCAGAGAACCGGTTCTGCAGGGAAAAGGGAAGATGTTCCGGTTCAATTATATTCTCCTGACATAAAATTAACGCATGTTCAAGGATATTTTGAAGTTCCCTGATATTGCCGGGATAGTCATAGTTCAAAAGCATTTTCATGGCGTTTTTTGAAATTTCATGGGAAGATATTGCCCTGGCACTGCACAGCTTACGGACAATATGACGGATAATCAAAGGGATATCATCCCTTCTTTTTTTCAATGGGGGAAGATCGATGTGCATGACATTGAGCCTGTAAAAAAGGTCTTGTCTGAACTGACGGTTTTCAACCAGTTCTTCCAGGCCCCGGTTTGTTGCCGAGATAATACGCACATCCACTTTTATTGTCCGGCGGCCGCCCAAAGGATAGAACTCCTTATCTTCAAGTACCCGAAGAAATTTGGCCTGGAGGGAAAGGGGAAGGTCCCCGATTTCATCAAGAAAAATGGTACCTTTGTCTGCCTCCTGAAAACGACCGGGCTTATCCTTGTCTGCACCGGTAAATGCGCCCTTCATATACCCGAACAATTCCGATTCCAGAAGGTTCTCCGGAAGGGCTGCACAATTGACCTTGACCAGGGGCTTGTCTGCACGGTTGCTGGAAGAGTGTATGACCTTTGCCAGAAGATCTTTTCCGGTTCCGGTCGCTCCCTCTATAAGTATGGTTGCATCACTCTTTGCAACCACCTTTACAGTTTTAAAGATTTTCTGCATGACGGGGTCTTTTCCGATCATACTGTGAAAAGTGTATCGATTACTGATAACCTGTTCGAACTGGTGGGACAATGTCAGGTCCTGTATGGTGGCAATAGACCCGATAATTTTTCCTTGATCACTGTGCAATGGATTATAATCTGCCCGGATGGGTATCACCTCTCCCTGCTGGGTAATGATCTCACATTCACTGTTTGAGCGAAACTCGCCCAGAGTCATTGATTCTTTTAAAAGTGCCGGTTCTTTGCTTTCACTGTCTCCAAAAATAACAGAGCAGGGCCTTCCTAAAACCTGTCGGCGGTTATATCCGGATATGACTTCAGCCGCAGTATTAAAAAAAGTCGTATATCCGCCACGATTGACGGTAAATATACCAATATCAAGATTGTCCAGGATCGTTTTCAGGCCGCGCTCTTTGTAATTCACCCGGTTGATCAGATCTGCAAAAGCTCCATGATCCTGAAACACTGTCAAACATCCCGTTATTCTGTTCCCGGCCCCGTAGAGCGGGGCAGACAACCGGGTGATCGAATGTTTGATATCGCTCTGATCCGTAATTTCTACAGAAAGGTCTTCTTCATCATCGCCTTCGTCCACATGAAAGGGGCATCTGGCATGGCAGCGGATATCAGAATAAATTTCCCGGCAGTCCTTCCCGAGCACCTCTGATTCTTTTAATCCTGTCATGGCCTGCACACTGTCGTTAAAAGAAGTGATCCGTCTGTGGAAATCAATGGTAAATGCGCCGATGTTGATTTGATCAAGCAGCTGTACCCACTGGTCACACAGGATCATCTGTTTCCTAAGATCTTTGAAAAAACAGATCATTCCGCTTTTTTGCCCTTCATCTGTTAATAGAGTGGCTGACATCTGAACCGGGATACTGTTGCCTGATTTATCAAGAATATTGGTCTCATAAAGGGATATCCGGTTTTCCCATCCATTTTGTTCATCCAGTAATTTGCGGTCCAGCCTGGCTTTTTCTTTTTGAGTAAAAATCCGGCTCATCTTCATCTTATGAAGAACTTCGCTTTCCAAATAGCCGAGAATCTGTACCATGGATCTGTTCAGCGCAATGATGGTCTCATTTTCATCACATGCCAGGGCTCCGTCAATTGAACCTTCGATAAGATTTTGCGGGAAAGAATCCGACTTGATCAGTCTCCGGACTTTTTTATTATCCTGTGAGGACAAATATTCATGGATCTGTTGTCTTGATAAATAACGGTTTTGGGCGCGTTTTAATGCAATGAAAAGAACATCATCACTAACGGGCTTATTGATGTAGTCAGAGGCATCCAGCTCCAGTGCCCTGGAGGCCTGCTCCATTTCTCCAAAGGCAGTTAATACAATAACCTCAATATCCGGGCTTTGCTTTTTTAATATTTCAAGGACCTGGATGCCGTTCATTCCGGGCATACGGATATCTGTAATCACAATCTGCGGAGATATTTCTTTGCAGATATTGATTCCTGTTTCACCGTCATGGGCAGTTGCCACCTCATAACCGGCATCTGAAAGAACAATAGAAATGACCTGACGGATATCTTCATCGTCATCAATTAAAACAATTTTCCAGTCAATTGAATGAATCATTACTTATTTGCTCCGGTTACACAGGTAAATGCAGCATAAAAGCAGTATTGCCGGGTTCACTTTTCACCTTGACTGTCCCTTTATGACGTTCCACAATCCCGTAAACAGTCGAAAGCCCTAGCCCCACTCCGTATCCTTCCTTTTTAGTGGTAAAAAAAGGCTCAAAGATATGAGAAATATCTTCTTTTTGAATGCCATGTCCGTTGTCCTGCACAGTAATGACGACCTTATTCCCTTCTGAATCATAAGTGCATGTCAGCGTAAGCGTCCCACCGTCAGGCATGGCATCCATTGCATTAAAAATCAGATTGATAATGCACTGCTGCAGCTGGTTTGAATCTCCATTGATTGAAGGGATGCCGGGACTTATTTCGGAGACAAGATCAATGTTACTTAATTCAAGTTTGTGTCGGCTGAGCAAAATACATTTATTAAAGAGTTCATCAATTTTCACCTGCCCGAAAGAGGGCTCAGATTTGCGTGAGAATGTAAGCAGGCTTGAAATAATATTAGAACAGCGTTCTGTCTCTTTTTCCACAAGATCAAGGTACCGTTGGAACTTTTTAATGGATTCCTCTGCTAAAGCACCCCGTTCTAAAATCCGAATCATGAGCCGAACGTAATTGAGTACGCCAAAAAGGGGATTGTTGATTTCATGAACAACACTGGCAGAGAGTCTGCCCAGAGACATCATTTTATCCTGGTGAAGTATGCTGGCCTGATCTGCAAGCTCCCTTTCAAGCCTGCGCATTTCTCTTAAATCCCTGGAAAAACAGACCAGACCGCTTTTAATATTATTATTCCACAGTATGGCTGCAGACATCTGGACAGGTACCCTGAGGCCGGATTTTCCGATAAGCGTCGTTTCATAAAGGGACAACCTGTTTTTCCCGCCAAAATTCTCCTGTGCCATTTTCTTTTTAAACTTTTTCTCTTCCCCGGCAGGAAATAAAGCAGAAAATAGCATTTTATCGAGCACTTCGGTTTTCTCATAACCGAGGATTTGCTCCATACTCTTGTTAAAAGTAACAACCACACCGTTTTCATCACAGGCCAGTATCCCGTCCATTGAGCTTTCAATAAGATTTTTCTGAAAAGAATAAGTTTTAATCAGTTCCCGGGCCGTCTGGGCTTTTTCCTTTTCCAGAAACCGCGTGTAATCCTGAAGCTGAATTCTTGCAGTATACCGATGCTGTGCCCGCTTTAATGCAACCAGAAGGACATCTTCATCAATAGGCTTGGTGATGAAATCAGAAGCATCCAGTTGAAGGGCCCTTACTGCAAGCTCCATTTCTCCAAATGCAGTCACAACAATGACTTCAATATCCGGATATTTTTCCTTAACCGTTTGAAGTACCTGAATACCGTCTATTCCGGGCATGCGGATGTCGGTAATAACAATCTGGGGGCAGATCTCTTCGCAAAGGAATATTCCATATTCGCCATCTTGTGCAGTAGTCACTGAATAGCCTGCATCTTCAAGGACAATGGATACGACCTCCCTGATGTCTTCTTCATCATCAATTAAAACTATTTTCCAAGTTTTGGAATCATCCATGATAATTCCCCCAGCGCAGAACCTTAGTTAACAGAATAGTTAAGCAAGTAAATGAGATATAACTTATTAACACTTTTTAAAAATAATGTAAAACCTAACTTCAGGATTCAAAAATGGTGTCAGGATAAATCATTGAAAGTCATATTGGAATGACATCCCGTTCACCTCAGTCAACGAATAGAAGATGGATATGGTTAAAACCTGTGATATGTCTGACGTCGCGTGATCTAACCGCTCGAACGTTGGCCTTTCATTTGTTTTGGGTTGATTTTAGTCAAGTTTAGGAGTATTCTAGAAAACATATTCCTCAATAACAGCTTATTCGGGTAGTCTTGAATCTATTGGCTTTTAATGTTACAAAACAAAAGCATGAATAATTTTTGGGGGGGTGTGGGGCCACACCTTATGGCAAGTAAGATTCAATAAACGATGTTCAAAAAAAACGATAGGATTTTGGTAGAATACTGAAATTTGGGTGGGCTTTCCAATTAGCAAGCAAACTTGAAATCTTGAAAACCAAGAAAAATCTAATTTCAGGGACGATCAAAGAATTCTTATTTAAGATGTCCGTCATTTGAAAGAAGCCAACGGAGGATTAATCGTGATCGGGCCTACGATATTCTGGGTACCTCAATTTCTTGCTGCGCTAACTTCAATACTGGTGGCGTTTTACCTGTGGCGAAGGCGGTCTACTCCCGGTGCTAAGACACTGCTGGTTTTGATGATAGCCACAGCAGAGTGGGCGTTTCTCAGTGCTCTCCATAAGGTAAGCCCGGACCTGTCGACCAAGATCTTAATAGCCAAGATTCAATATTTGGGCATCGTGACTGTGCCGCCGGGTTTATTAGCTTTTGTTTTGCAGTTCACTGGACGGGAACGATGGCTAACAGGCCGCAATCTTGTTCTACTGGCTATTTTTCCAGCCATTACTTTGGCTTTAGCCTGGACTAACGAGGCCCACAGGCTTATATGGAAAAGCATATGGATAGACATCAGCGGTTCGATCCCAATAGGAGTCTACGATTACGGCCCTTGTTTCTGGATTTTTACCTCCTTTTCATATCTCTTGATTTTTCTAAGCACCGTCTTCCTTATCCGGGCCTTCATTGACTCCCCGCGCTTCTACCGGATGCAGGTCCTCATTATGTTGATAGGGATTGCCACACCTTTGGTGGCGAATGGCTTGTATCTTCTTAATATCAGTCCCTGGCCCCTCATAGACCTGACACCAATTGCCTTCACCGTCACCGGACTTGCTCTTGCCTGTGGCATGTTTTGGGTCCGCATTCTTGATATAATGCCGGTGGCGCACGCGACCGTGTTCAAGAGGATACCCGATGGTGTTATTGTGTTGGATGATAACAAGCGGATCGTCAACCTGAATCCGGCCGCCCGGAAAATTCTCTGCCTTCCCAATTCAGGGATAATTGGGCAATCAGCCCTTCAAATATTTGCCAATCAGCCTACTTTGATTGAACACCTTGGAGACGTGACAGAGGTGCACTTAGAGATTACTCTTGGCGAAGGAGATAAACAACACTACTATGATTTGCTCATTTCTCCCTTCAAAGACAGAAAGGACAGCCTTATGGGCCGCTTGATTAACCTGCGTGACTTCACTCAGCGCAAGCAGGCCGAGGAGGCGCTGCGGGAGAGCGAAGAACGTCTCAGGACTGCGGGAAAGGCCGCTTATGATCTGATTTATGAATGGGATGTAGCTAGTAATGCTCTGGAGTGGTTCGGGGATATTGACGGATTGCTGGGATACAAAAAGGTGAGATATCGAGAGATATCAATGCGTGGCTTGACTTGATACACCCCGAGGATAGTGTCGAACTTGAGAATGCGGTTGAGCTTCACAGAACATCAATAGAGCCTATTCAATACGAATACAGGGTAAGACATAAGGACGGCACATACAGGCACTTGAACGACCACGGGCTCCCTCTTCTCGATGACAAAGGCTGTCCATACAAGTGGGTCGGTGTTTACACCGACATCACCGAGCGCAAACGGGCGGAGGAGGCGTTGCGGGAGAGCGAAGAAAAGCTCGCAAGATCGAAAAAAATGGAGTCCTTGGGACTTTTAGCAGGTGGTGTAGCCCACGACTTGAATAACGTGCTGTCAGGAATTGTAAGCTATCCGGAATTGATTTTGATGACTTTTTACTACGCCAACAACTTTGAATCATAAACCCCTGAGCTGTGAACCTGATGAACCTGGTGTCAAACGCCTCGGAAGCGGTTGATGGTAGCGGCAATGTCACCATATCGACCGTCAATCGTTATGTAGATAGGCATCTAAGGGGATATAATGATGTAAATATTGGTGAATACGTCGTTCTGGCTGTATCAGACGATGGTTCAGGAATATCATCAGGTGACCTTGAGAGGATATTTGAGCCGTTCTATTCAAAGAAGGTCATGGGCAGGAGCGGTACCGGTTTAGGACTTGCGGTCGTCTGGAATATTATACAAGATCACAAAGGCTGGAGATCGATTTGAAGGATTTTTATGGCGTCCACTGACCTTGATATATGCCCTGTCTGGAGATTTTCTTAAGGCAGAGGAGGCATGCGAAACAGAGAAAAAAATTGAAAGTAAGACACTAATGAGCTGCTTTTTCGAAGATGCTGCTGGTATCGGGTTTCACTATCTACGAAAAGGTATGTGGGATCGGGCCAGAGAGTACCTTGAATGGTCAATTCAAATCCATAAAGAGAGGAATAACGTTGCTGCCATTAGTGCTTGCTATTTTACCTTAGGAAGTCTCAATCTGGAAGAAAAGAAATATTCTGAGGCAGAAAAATTCCTATTATTAAGCCTCGATATTTGCAGAAAAGGTGGAAACGTAATTTTTGAACTCTGGGTTCTGCCGGTGCTATGTGAACTATATTTAAAGATAGGGCAGATTGAGAACGCATCTGAATATATGGAAAGGGGATTTCAACTTCTTAACCCGAAGCAAAACTGGTATGGTCTCCCGGCACCTATCTATCTCGCAAAAGCAATGATGGCAACGGAGTTGAAAAACTGGAGTATTGCAAATGAGTTCTTTGATAAAGCTTTTATTGTGAAAAGTTTTCTGCAGCTATTGAGATATTTCAGAGAATAAAAGCCAAAAAAGAAATTAAAAAATTTCAGCAAGAAATTCATGTTAATGATATAGTCTAAATTTTAATAAAGCCAAATGATAATTATAAACTTTCGCTCACTGCAACATCTGGAATGCGAACTAATTAGTATAAAACGCGTAAGGTATGTATTACAAATGTAGCTAATACATGCTGATGCACATTTTGGGTTCGGGCGACTCCGTGAAAATGGCTCAACCGAACAGAAAAAGGCAAGGTCTTTGATAGGCTCCGCTTTTTTTGTTATGGCGGGTCAGCTAAAATTACAGATTTTTCTGCTATCTGTAAATAATTTGACCTCTAAAAACCACAGGTACTCTCCAACATATCACCCCATATTCTCAGTCTCATATCCCGAGCGGATCTTTCAGCACCCCGAATGGCCTGGAATATTACCCCACCCGCCATGACAATCAGGCTGCTGATGATGAACATAAAAGACGTATCCATATTTTCATACAGATAGCCGCTAAGGAAAAATCCAACCATTAATCCAAGTCCATACGTTGAGGCATTATTTACTGCCTGCCCCAAGTGCGCTTCGGAAATGAGGGTGATTGCATTTATAAATAATAAAGATGTGATACGAAAAATCACATTAAAATACATTCATTCTTGAGAAAAATAACTATTTTAAAAAAAAAGGCTTGACAGCTTCCGTTTTCCCAACTATATTGTTCACACTATGAATGAATTTTCGGAACAAAAAGAGGTTGAAATAACGGCACACCAGCTCCTGCAGTTTCAGAACCTGATTGCAAAACTGTTTCAATGCTGCCAGGAACGTATGCAGTATCAAAGC
>JAFDJC010000274.1 GCA_019307665.1 Deltaproteobacteria bacterium
TCAGCCTGGCGCTAAAATATTTAAAAATAAATTGGAAAGGAGAAACATAAAAGTATATACCCATCAATATACAAAGGGTTATCCTACCAATGTAGATTTAATCGTAAGTGATGAGGGCTATGGTGCTAATGATTATATTAAGACAGAAAAACCTCTGGTTATTGTTACCGGTCCCGGCCCTGGTAGTGGAAAGCTAGCCACATGTCTTTCTCAAGTATATCATGACTATAAGAGGGGAATAAAAGCAGGATATGCAAAATTTGAAACTTTTCCGATATGGAATTTACCCCTTAAACACCCGGTAAATATAGCATATGAAGCAGCAACGGCGGATATTAAAGATTTCAACCTCATTGACCCATTCCATCTGGAAGCTTACAATAAAAAAGCGGTTAACTATAATCGTGATGTGGAAGTATTTCCTGTCCTTAGAAGAATATTAAAAAAAATAAGTGGCGGTGAGCCTTTTTATCAATCACCAACAGATATGGGTGTGAATCGAGCAGGTTTTGCGATAACGGATGATGCGTTAACAAGAGAGGCTTCAAAGCAGGAAGTGATTCGGAGGTATTTTCGATACCAGTGTGAGTATGTTATGGGATTAATGAATAAAGATACCGTCCAGAGGGTGGAACTCTTTATAAAAGATTTTGATATCAAACACGAGTATAGGAGCGTTGTTGAACCGGCCCGCCAAGCCGCTTTAGAAGCACAGGCGAAGAATAAGGGGAATGAAGGTGTTTATTGTGGCGCGGCCATAAAGTTAAAAGATGGAACGATTGTTACCGGCAGCAACTCCCCTCATCTTCATGCTGCATCCAGCGTTGTTCTGCATGCCATTAAGCATCTATCGGAAATTCCTGATAAGATTAAACTACTGCCACCAAATGTTACAGACTCGGTTAGAAATCTCAAAACAAAAGTTTTAAACGAAAAAAACCTCAGTTTGGACTTGTTAGAAGCACTTATTGCACTTAGCATCAGTGCGACAACGAATCATACAGTTGAATTGGCTATGGAAAGATTAATTGATTTGCGAGGTTGTGAGGCTCATATGACCCACATTCCCACTCCAGGAGATGAAGCAGGATTAAGACGTCTTGGCATTAATTTGACCACCGATCCTAATTTTTCAACAAAAGACCTCTTTGTTTCATAAAGAAAAACAAGGGTCAGGTCTCCTATAATGATACAAAATGCCATATTTTTTTGGGTTCATCAACCTTCCGCTTTTGCTATAAGTGAACAAAGGCTTCTTTTGTTGTCGCACCCGGACACGAGTTGTCCGGGCCACCCAAACGCGAGCTATCCATTTCTTTTTTAAACGTGAAAAAATTTGGGAAAAGTCCAGTTAAAATAATATTAAGGTTGATTTTCTATGATTTTGCTTTATATTACTCCATTGGTTTAAACTGTTGAAACTAATCAAAAAGCTGAAACACCGGTCAAAAATGAAAACCGGCATAATCTTTTAACAACATTACTTTTTATGAGGAGACAGAAATGATCCACGTTGAAAATCTTACCAAATATTATAGTGAACTGTGTGCCGTGGACCACATCAATCTCGACATACAGAAAGGTGAGATTCTTGGCCTATTGGGACCGAACGGTGCAGGGAAAACCACAACTCTCCGGATGCTGACCGGTTTCTTTCTGCCCACAACCGGTGATATCCGGGTAAAGAATTTTTCCATAAGGGAAAACACATTGGAGATTAAAAAACTGATCGGATACCTGCCTGAATCCGCTCCGCTATACCACAGCATGCTGGTATACGATTACTTGAATTATATTGCAGATGTCCGTGGGCTTGACAAAGAAAAGAAGGCTTCACGAATCAGAAAACTGGTGGATATCTGCGGATTACACGGAATAATGCACAAAACCATTGAAGAACTCTCAAAAGGCCTGAAGCAGAGAGTCGGCCTTGCACATGCAATGATGGATGACCCTGAAATTCTTGTTCTGGATGAGCCCACTTCAGGCCTGGATCCAAACCAGATTGCAGAAATCAGGGAAATAATCAAACAAATCGGAAAAGAAAAAACAGTTATCCTTTCTACGCACATTCTAAGCGAAGCTGAAGCTACCTGCGACAGAATCGTCATCATCAACAAGGGTAAGATTGTGGCAGACGGGAGTACTGAAGCCCTCAAGCAGGAAGGCAACCATGAACATATCATCAATATTTCTCTTCTGAATGCCGACATACCGTCGATAAAGAATCTTTTTGGCTCAATAGATGGTGTTCTACGTATCGACACACCGGCAACTGTGAGGGATGATGTTATTGATGTCAGCCTTACGTGTACAGTCTCGGATGATTTGAGGAAAACGGTTTACCGGAAAATAAAAGAAACAGACTGGGATTTATATGAATTGCGCCAGGAAACAAAAACCCTGGAACATATATTCCGTGATCTGACAAGGGAGAATTAAATATGAATCAGGTTATTAATATCTTCAAAAAAGAATTCAGCGATTATTTTATTTCACCAATTGCATATATTGTAATATCAATTTTTCTTCTTGTAACAGGATGGTTCTTTTTTGCCACATTTTTTCTTTATGGCCAGGCGAGCCTCAGAAATTTTTTCTCTCTTCTTCCCCTTATTTTTTCATTCGTAATACCTGCTATTACCATGCGCCTTTTTTCAGAAGAGTTGAATGTCGGATCTTATGAAACATTGCTCACCCTGCCGGTTACATTCAGGGATATTATCCTGGGAAAACTTCTGGCAGGAACTGCCCTTATTGTCGCTATGCTTCTTCCGACACTTGCATATGCACTCACCGTTACCATGATAGGGCAACTTGACTGGGGGCCGATCATAGGGGGATATATGGGGGCCATACTTCTGGGTGCGGCATACGCTTCAATAGGCCTTTTTGCATCCGCACTCACACGAAACCAGATTATCGCATTTATTGTCGGTATGGCCATATGTTTCAGCCTTACCCTTATTGACAAGATGCTTTTTTTCATTCCCCAGTCACTCCTGGGGATTATAGGATACCTTGGCGCTGATTTTCACTTCCAGAACATTTCAAAGGGAATTATCGATTCAAGGGATATTCTCTATTTTCTGAGTATCACATTTATCGGTGCATTTGGTGCGCATCTTGCCTTGCAGGAAAAGGTATAAGGAGAGTAAAATGACTGTTGTGAACAAATCCGGAAAATATTTCAAACTGTTAATATACCTAATTGTTATAGTGCTGGTTAATCTGGCGGGCATTACCCTGTTTTTCAGAATAGATCTTACGGAAAATAAAATATTCTCTTTATCAAATGTCAGCCAGGAGGTTGTGTCATCTTTGTCCGAACCCCTTACTATCAAGGTTTTCTTTACCAAAAATCTTCCGGCACCGCACAATAATACAGAGCGTTATCTCCGTGATCTGTTGAAAGAATATGAGATTAATGCAAACATTTTTTTTAATTACAAATTCTATGATGTAAGCCCGGATGCCGAAAGTATGGGTGTTGCAGGCAGCGGGAACAGGGAGCTTGCGGAAAGCTACGGAATCAATCCAGTTCAGATTCGGATAATTGAGCAGGATGAACTCAAGTTTAAGAATGCATACATGGGCCTTGTTATGATTCATGGCGACATCGTTGAGAAGATACAGGCTATCACATCCACGGATGGCCTGGAATACCGGCTGACAACCGCCATACAGAAAATGAACAACAAAATCAGTACGCTACTTGCCCTTTCCGAAAAAATAAATGTCAATCTATATATGTCTTCATCTTTAAACCTTGTCGCACCGTTCATGGGTCATAAAGAACTGCCTGACTTGCCGGACATCATTAGCAAAACAATCGAAAAACTGAATGCAAAGAACTATGGGAAACTTGCCTTCAAACATTTTGATCCCACAAAAAATCCGGAACTTGAAGCAAAAGCGGAAGAATATAACCTGATGAGCTTGACGTGGCCAGCGCTGTCCAATGGAAAAATCAAGCCTGGTACAGGAGTTATAGGACTCGTGATGGAACACAAAGACAAGTCTCTAGTAATTCCGCTGATGAGTGTCATGAAGCTCCCCTTGATCGGTACTCGTTATGAGCTTGTTGACACAAAAAACCTTGATGAAATCATCAATGCAAATGTCGAGTCCCTAATCGATATCAATGAAAACATCG
>JAFDJC010000432.1 GCA_019307665.1 Deltaproteobacteria bacterium
GGTTACCGTACGGGTCGACAAGCTCAAGGATGCCTTTCTGGAAGCTAAAGAGATCATATTGAATTTGGACAGCTACAAGGGCAATGAATTTTATTCCTTTGGGCATATCGGTGCGCCTACAATCCACGCCTATGCCTTTATTCCCACCAAGGATATTTCTAATGAGCTAAAAAAAGCGGTGACTATGGAGGTAAGGAAAAAAACTGAATCTCTGAACGTCAAATACGGAGGTTGTGGGGGTGAATGGGGTCTGACAGCACAGCGGGCATCCTTTCTAAAAGAAAAATATGGTCAAACCTATTATAATTTGCTGGTAAATCTTAAGAAAACCTTTGATCCTAATAATATTTTAAACCGTGGAAATCTGGAGGGCGGGATGTGAAAGAGAACGCAAATATCCGTGAGACCCTTTTGAAAGAAATCGCAAAATGCCGATCCTGCAGATTTTGCGTTGATGTATGTCCTACCTACCAGGCTTCAAACGGTTTGGAAAGCATGTCAGCCTACGGCCGGCTGCAAATCATGAAATATCTGCTCAACGGAATATTGGAATTTGATGATTCTCTGACCTTTTGCCTTTACAGTTGCCTTCAGTGCAAACGCTGCGAAATCATTTGCAAAAGCAAGGGACAGAACCTGGAAATCTGTGAACTCATCCAGCTGGGAAGATCTCTTCTCTAAGTTAGTGGAAGGAGGAAGACATGCAACGATCTAAAAGCCTGATTTCTCAAGCCCTGTCCACATTGAAAGGGAACATGGAACGGACCGGCGATCCGCTGGGCTTTAAAAAAGATTACTGGACCGGCTGGACCGATGGCCTTAATCTGCCAAGGGGAGGGGAAACCGTCCTACTTACGGCCAGAATGTACCAGATGCTCCCCTATGTCATACAGGCAACGGATATGGTTGCATCGGTAAAGCCGATTTTACCGCTTTTGTCTGTAAAAGCCTTTTCAAAAATGTTTGAGAAGGCCGGTTCCATGGCGGGCGAGGCTGTACTGCGCCTGAAGGCAAAGGGAGCACGTGATGTAAAGGATAAAGGAGAAAACGCACTTAAAGGAATAGCCGCGGCACTTAATAGAGCAGGTGAGCATCCCGCATATCTTTACGAGGCAGAGCCCTACAGCGGAGTTCTTTTATACGATCTGGGGCTTGAAAAACATATAGCTCCACATGTGAGAAAGGTGTACCAGCAACTCAAAACCCGCGGCGTGAAAAGAGTCATTACTGTTGATCCTCACACCACCTTTATGTTGAGAGAAGTCTTTCCTGCTTATATTTCCAATTACGACCTTGAGGTGCTGCATTATCTCGAACTGCTTTCCGGAAAGATCGAAGACTTGAAAGCACTTGCCGGGGAAAAATTTCCGAAAGAATTTGTCATGCACGATTCCTGCGTGATGACCCGGGATCTGGGTATTGTTGAGCAGGCACGCCAGGTTATCGCTGGACTGGGGATCAACCTGCTGGAACCGGAAAACACAAGGCAAGATACTGCCTGCTGCGGCGGACCGGTGGAGTATGCATATGCTGACCTGAGCGGCAAAATATCAAACATACGCATCCAGGAGCTTGCCGATGTATGCAAAAACATTCTGGTAACCTGTCCCATTTGCCTTATTAACCTGATGAAATATGAAAAGCAGATGGACATTAAAGTCTGGGATATGGGAGAGTTGCTGCTGGCTGCTTGTAAGGGAAAAGACACTAAATATACAGAGAGGTAAAAAATGGTTTCAGAAGAGAACAGAACAGAGCTTTTAAAAAAGATTCACGATTCCGTGGTTGAGTTCGAGGAGGAGACAAGTGTCAAGTTATGCACTGAAGCGTTAAATGAAGGAATCGACCCTTATGATGCGCATGGAAACGGTGGGGGGATTGTATGAGCAGAAAGAATATTTTGTGCCCGAGCTGCTGCTTTGTTCAGATGCCATGTATGCGGGTCTTGATATTCTTCGACCTCACGTTAAAGTAGACAAATCTGCGAAGGCTGTGGGAAAAATAATCATGGGAGTGATTGAGGGCGATATACATGACATAGGCAAAACTCTTGTTAAAACCATGTTTGAGGCTGCAGGATGGGAAATCTACGACCTGGGAAAGGATGTAAAGCTGGAAAAATTTGTTGAAGAACTAAAGCGAACCAAGGCAGATGTTGTGGCCCTTTCCGCCCTTATGACTACGAGCATGCTGGCCATGCCGAAAGTTATAGATATGCTCAAAGCACAGGTTCCCGAGGTTATTGTCATGGTCGGAGGCGCTCCGCTTTCTCCTGAAATCGCAAAGCAGTACGGCGCAGACGGTTATGCTAAAGATGCTATCGCCGCTGTAAAAGAGGCGGATAGACTTTTCACAAAGGGTGCCTGATTTACTTGCCGGTAGTGTATATCAAGAAAACGAGGAATTGTGAAATGCAGTTTAGACAAGACAGGATGACCAGCCTGGAGCGAATTGACGCATTGTTTAACTATCAA
>JAFDJC010000275.1 GCA_019307665.1 Deltaproteobacteria bacterium
TCCCTGTGGGTGGCAAGCAGATCAAGGGCTTGGTCAAGCGTTTCGGGTCCTAAATAATCAAACCTTGGTAACCGCACTTTTATTCTCCTTTATAAAATAACATCAATTCCATAATGTGTTCCCGCCGTTAACCGTTCTTCTCCATTAAAGCAGCCAGCACTTTTTCAGGCGTAATGGGAAGATCTTTAATTCTAACACCAACAGCATCATAAATCGCATTTGCAATGGCAGGAGCTGTGGGAACACATCCTGGCTCGCCAATTCCTTTCGCACCAAAAGGGCCGTCTTTATCATCAGTCTCAATTACCGGGGCTTTGATTTTTACTGCATCTTTGGCAGTAAAAAGCTTGTAATCTCTAAAATTGGCGTTCATGATTTCGCCGTCCTTGATCGTGACTTCTTCTGTCAGGGCATAACCAAGTCCCATAATAACCCCGCCATAGACCTGACCTTCAAGGAGCAAAGGATTGATGGCTCTTCCCACATCATGGGCTGCCACGTATTCAAGCACCTCTACTTTGCCGGTTTCTTCATCCACTCTGACTTTTGCTCCGTGGGCGCCAAAAGAGTATGTCATGGACATATTCCCTTTGAGTTCCTTGCCCATGTTTTGATTATCAGGATCATAAAAATGCTCTGCCATGAGCATTGTTCCGCCCGGCCTGAAATGGGCTTTTCTTAAAAGCTTGCCTATAGGCATGCTTTTTCCCTTGTCTCCTGGAACAAACACAAGCTTGTTTTTAAATTCAATTTTTTCAGCAGGTACTTCGAAAATTTTTGAAGCAAATTCCTGAATTTTTCTCTTAATTTTTTTAGCCGCACCAAGCGCTGCATTTCCTGCCACAAAGGTGCTCCGGCTTGCATGGGCGCCTACATCCCAGGGGCAGATATCAGTATCTGAATGCACTACATTGATATCTTCAGCCAAAAGACCGAGTTCTTCTGCAACAATCTGAGCCGTAATATTGTCCATACCCTGGCCCATGTCTGACCCACCGGTAAAAATATCAACCTTGCCATAGTCATCCATTTTTAAAATTGCGCCGCATCCGTCAGAACCATAAATCCTTGCTCCTCCACCTACATGGATTAAAGAAGCAATGCCTGTTCCGACACCCTTTTCATTTTTTCCATCAAACTTAAGCTCTTCCTTTACTGCATCAATACATTCTTCAAGGCCGCAGGATGTTATTTTGAGACCCTGTGGTGTTTCATCTCCAGATTGATTTTTGTTGATTTTTCTAAATTCAATACGATCAATACCTGCTTTTTCTGCCAGGATGTCCATGCTGCTTTCAATGGCAAATGTGGCCTGGGGGTTTCCATAACCTCTCATGGCCTGGGAATAGGTATTGTTTGTATAAACACATTTTGCAACATATTTTACATTTTCAACTCTATAAAGAGAACTTATGGGCATCAACATAACAGAAGGTGTGGTTGCTCCCCAGGAGGTATGTCCACCATTATCCAGTACCATTTTAATATCCCTGAATGTGAGCTTGCCTGTCTTGTCGCATCCCTGTTTGATGTAAATGACGGTAGGCTGTCTTGTTGAAGTTGCCTTGAATTCTTCGACACGGTCAAAAACAATTTTTACAGGTTTTCTACATTTGTATGCCAGAAGAATGGCAATATGCTCATAGGCATAAGTATCAAGTTTGCTTCCAAAGCCACCACCGATAATCGGTTTAATAACCCTGACGCGTTTGTTCTTAAGCCCCATGGCTTTTAAGGATTCAAGAAAATCTTTTTGCGCCAGGGACGGAATTTGTGTATTGGTATAAATAGTCAGGTTTTCTGATGCATCAAACAGCGCTAAAGCACCACTTGTACCCATGCAGCAATGGGTAACCCAAGTTGTACTGAATTTATCTTCCACAACAAAAGCTGATTCTTTTTCTGCTTTTTCCACATCTCCATAATGAATGTTCCAAGGCATTTTAAGTATATTTGATTTAAGGTGTTCATGAACAAGTGGAGAATTCTTTTCCATTGCTTTTTCAGGATCAAAAATGCCTGCAAGCTCTTCATACTCGATTTCAATAAGGTCAATGGCCTTTTTGGCAATTTCAGGACTTATGGCAGCAACGGCAGCAACTTCATCCCTGAGAGAATTGACCTTACCTTTTTTTAGGGGAGGATTATCCTTAATAAATCCCATTTTCATTTTTTCAGGAACATCTTCTCCTGTTAAAACAGCATGCACGCCTGCTAAAGCCAAGGCTTTTGATGTATCTATTTTAACAATATTTGCATTGGGATATTTGCTGTAAAGAATTTTTCCGTAAAGCATGCCGGGCATTTTGACGTCCTGGATATATTCTGCTCTGCCCATGGCCTTTTGGGCTGCATCAAGTTTGGGAATTCGTTTTCCAACTACACTAAATTTACTACTATTCTTAGTCATTTTGCCCTCCCATGCCTTTGACAGCCTCAACAGATTCAAAAATTTGTATATATCCTGTACACCTGCAGATATTTCCTGCAAGGGCATGCTTTATTTCTTCCCGATCTGCATCAGGGTTTTCATCCAGTAATGCCTTTGAGGACATAATCATCCCTGGCGAGCAAAATCCGCACTGGATACCGCCATTGTCCACAAAAGACTGCTGTATCGGATGTAATGCTCCGCTGGTTGAGGCAAGTCCTTCAATGGTTTCTACAGTTTTCCCTTCTATTTCTATTGCCAGATAGAGGCAGGAATTTACAGCAAGTTTATCAACAATAACAGTACAGGCACCGCATTCACCATTGCCGCATCCCTCTTTAGTTCCGATAAGTCCCATTTCCTCCCTTAAGAGGTGTAACAGGGTCCAATGGTCCTTGATCTCGTAAGAGATCTTGTCACCATTTAATAAAAAAGATATGTTTGTTGTCATGGGAAAAGTTCCTCCTAACTGTTATTTCTTATAATTTGCAGACATTTAAGGCCCATTCTTCTTACCATGACCCTTATCATCTCTTTTCTATGCCAGGCTTTTCCCCTGACACTGTCCCTAACCTTGGATTCATCTGCAGCAATTTTACCGGCCTCAATCAGGATTTCTTCATTGATTTTTTTCCCAACAAGAAATTTTTCCGCATCAAAGGCTCTCATGGGAACAGGTGCTGCAACCCCTAAACAAATTCTTGCCTTATTGCACGTCTCAAGATCATCTTCCAGGGTTAATAGAACACCTATGCCAACCAAAGGCAATTCCATGGCAGCTCTGCGGCCAAATTTGATATATGCGGATCCGGTATTTGGAGCCTGGGGTGGAATAGTGATTTTTTTCAGAATCTCTCCGGGTTTTAAAATTGTTTTATAAGGCGCAATAAACAGATCTTTAACATCTGCAGATCGTTCGCCATCAGGGCTATGGAGAAGAGCCACACCGTCTAAGGCAATCAATGGGATGGCACCATCAGCCGATGGTACGGCATTGATCAGGTTTCCGCCAATGGTTCCCACGTTCCTGACTTGCAAAGAACCGATATTGGAGACAGCATCATAGATAATGGGATACTCATTTTGAATCATCAAGGATTTTTCAAGGGTTGCGTGGGTGACCAGAGCACCAATGGAAAGCTCGCCTGTTGCATCGTTTTTATGTAACTCACTCATTTCTTCTATGTTTTTCAGTGAAATTAAATAGTCCGGTTCCATCCAGCCTTCCTTGAGTTTGACAATCACATCTGTTCCCCCGGCGATATATTTGGCCGTCTCACTGTGTTGACCATGCAAAGCAATGGCCTCTTCAACGGTTGTAGGGGATAAATACTTAAATGCTTTCATACATATTCCTTTCATTAACTTCGGTTATTAATGACTTTGCTGGATACTGGATATTGGATACTGGTTAAAAATCAGCATCGAGTAACGAGAATCGAGTATCGAGCATCCAGTATCGAGCAACTTCTTTACTCACTACTCATTCCACGGAGTCTTCGAGTCGCATCCAGGTCAAGTTTTAGAGAGTCAGGTTCAATAATAACGCCGTAATCTTGTTTTGCTTTTTCAATACTTACATAACCATATTCTACATCACGTTCTACAGCTTTTGGGTCCCGTTCAAAGGGATTGCCGTATCCGCCGCCGCCCGCGCTGACAAATGAGATTCGATCGCCGGGGTCACAAAAAGTCAGCCCGCT
>JAFDJC010000085.1 GCA_019307665.1 Deltaproteobacteria bacterium
TACTCGGAAGACAGTATCATGCAATCCGTTATTAAGGAAATAGAAGAAGAAATGAAGCTCTTTGAAGAGCATGAGAAACATTACGGATATTCTTTTTATATTATGAAAGCTGTAAAGTGATATTACGCTAAGTCACTGGTGCGGACGCAAAAAGCCGCGCCGGCTGACACCAGGCGATAGGAGTAATATTTTATAAATCATGACATCAAATTTTTTTATAGAACTGGCCGGCTGGATTCCTGCGATTATTTTTCCTTCTGCGACTTCCTTGCAATTGATAAAAATTGTGCGAGAAAAAACAGCCGAGGGTGTAAGTCTCCTGTCATGGACTCTTTTTGGATTTGCGAATATCGGTCTGTACTTTTATGCTGAAAAATATTTTGCATTGCAATCGCTTGTTGGTTTTTTGGGAACAGCTCTACTTGATTTTATAATTGTTGGGCTAACAGTTTCATTTAATAAAAAGACACAATCGTTGACATAAAAACTTGACTTTCGGACCGATTTTGGTACTATTTTCGGACTGGAGGTAAAATCTATGAATATTACAGATGATATCAAACCCGTCACTTATTTAAAATCAAGAGCTGCTGATTTACTCAATCAAATAAATGAAACACATCGCCCTGTGATAATTACCCAAAATGGTGAACCAAGGGCTGTCCTGCAAGATCCTAAAAGTTATGAAAACATGCGCAATGCAATCGGTATTTTAAAACTTATTTCACAAGGGGAAGCCGATGTTCGATGTGGCCAAACTAGGCCACAGGAAGATTTATTCAATGAAATCGAGGGGTCACTGAAAGAAAGGCTCAAATGAGCAAAAAGTACCAGGTTAAATGGGCGACTGTTGCAGAAAGTGATTTAAAACAAATTATTGATTACATTGCGATTGACAACCCCGGAAACGCGTTACAAATACTTAAGAAAATAAGGCGAAAAGCCTTAAATCTTTATACTTTTCCTGAACGAGGCCGAATTGTACCAGAGTTACAAGGCCAAGGTATAAAAATTTATCGTGAAATAATTGTCGCGCCTTGGCGAATTGTTTACAGAATATCGAATTCAACTGTATATGTTTTGTCCGTTATCAATTCAAAACAAAATGTTGAAGACATCCTATTGAATAGATTGGTAAAATAAGCGGATAACATCCGACTAAAAAACGACAGTTATTTCATACGATTGTGTATTTTGTGTTAAGCGATTTATTTGCCGTCACCTTCTTAGCTTATGAAGTTTTTTTATCCGGAATAGCTCTTCAAAAACAAATAAAGATTTCCTCAAACTGTCATACTGAATCCTGGAGTCTTCCATATGCGTCCACGTAACAGGGAACTCTTTTACCCTGTTTCCTTCATTTTTTGCAAGCCAAAGTATTTCAGGATCAAAGATAACGCTATCGAGCAATTGTTTTGAAAAAAGGTTTTTAGCTGTTTCCTTTCTAAACAACTTGAAGCCGCACTGCGTATCCTTGTAATCTATTCCAAGAAAAAGACTTTGAGTAAAAGTATATAGTTTTGCGGAAAGTTCCCGAAAAAAGTTCTGGTGTTGAGATACAATTGATCCGGCAACAGTCCTTGAAGCGATGGCTATATCCGCTCCCCCTTCGATCAGATTGATACCCTTTTCGACTTCGGACATTTCCACTGAATAGTCAGCATCCATGAACATAATAATATCATATGTGCCGCGAAGCATTCCATACCGTACAGCATATCCCTTCCCTTTGTTTGGGTGATATTCAAGAAATTCAAGCCTTACCTTCTGTCCCGGATCGAATCCTTTTACAACGGAAGCCGTATTGTCAGTGCTTCCGTCACTGACCACAAGAATCTCACTGTTGTATTCCCTGGTGTTAAGGTAAGCGAGGCTCTTTTCCAGGGTATAAATTATCCTGTCTTCTTCATTGTATGCCGGTATAATAATAGATAGTTTATTCATGTTTAAGTCTGTTCGGGTTTAATGCTTGGCTGTAGTTTAACTTCAAGGTGTTTTATCACTCTGTTTGTAAGCTGTATGAATATGATACTGCATATGGTCCCTGTTATAGCGCCTGCCAACACATCAAACGGGAAATGAACGCCAAGGTATACCCTTGAATACCCCACAAGAAAAGCAGCCATATAAAAAAGCGGCCAGAAGGCACGAAAATAAAAAGATAAAAACAATGCCGCGGCAAAAATGTTGGTAGCATGGGATGACGGCAGAGAGTGGGACACTCCCACTCTCTTTTTTTCAAGCTCAGGTGTAATATTCCAGGTTTTCTCAAGTTGGCTGTATTTATGAACATGGGACAGGCTATGAAAAGGACGCGGCCGATCAAATACAGGCTTTAGTATATCAGAACTTATAAATTCAGACACGACGATCAACAGTATGATCATCACCGCAACAGTACGGGTTTTCAGGCTTTTTTTTAGAATTAACCATATGACAAAAATGGAAATGGGAATTAAAAAATAGTTCAGGTTGGACACAATCGGCATGATTGCATCGAATAAGACATTTTTCCAGACCTTGTTTATCAGATAAAATAACTCTATATCTATCTTTTCAATAAAACTGAACATAGAGTGCCTATGCTTCCTTCTCCCTGGACATTTGCATATTGTGAAGCTTCCAATATTCTCCTTTTGCAGCCAGAAGCGCTTCGTGCTTTCCATGCTCCACAATTCTGCCGCCCACAATTACGATAATTCTGTCAGCATTGTTAATGGTTGAAAGCCGATGGGCAATAACAAAAGTAGTTCTTCCTTTCATCAAATTTTCAAGCGCCTTCTGAACCAGCATTTCTGATTCAGCATCCAGGGAAGATGTCGCTTCATCCAGAATCAGTATCGGGGCATTCTTAAGAAGTGCACGGGCAATGCATATACGCTGCTTCTCTCCACCGGAGAGCCTTCCACCAAGTTCTCCTATTGATGTGTTAAAGCCATCCTGAAAACGCTGTACAAAATCGAATGCATAAGCTGCTTTTGCTGCAGCCTCTATTTCATCATCAGATGCTGCCGGATTGCCATAAGCAATATTGTTCCTTACCGTATCATTAAAAAGTATCGGCTCCTGTGTGACGATTGCTATCTGGCTTCGCAATGACTTGATGGACGCATCTTTGAGATCTATGCCGTCTATTAAAATGGCGCCTTCTGTGACATCATAAAATCTTGGAATCAGATTCACAAGAGACGACTTTCCGCCGCCGCTCACACCGGCAAGTGCCAGGATCTCGCCTTTATTGGCCTCAAGATTAATATCCTTAAGCACCATATCCTTGTCATATCTGAAGCTTACATTTTTAAATGTGATATGGTGAGGCCCTGTCTTGATAGTAACAGGATTTTCCGGATCGACAATATCGGATTCCTTCTCGATGATATCAAATACCCTGTCTGTTGCCGCCAGTCCCTCCTGTATAGCATTGTTGAGCTTGCTAAGCTTTTTAACAGGGTCATACAGCATAATTACTGCTGCGAGAAAAGACATGAATGTTCCGACTGTAAGATGGCCGGAAATCACCTGGGAACCTCCAAACCAAATGACAAAAGCAATGCCGATACCACCCAAAAACTCCATAATAGGAGAAGATAAAGATTTTGCGATCACCGTCTTTATCTCGAGAATAAATATTTTTTGCGTCTTTTGAAAAAACCTTTCTTTCTCATACTCTTCCATGCCAAAAGCTTTGACAATTTTGCTTCCGCTGAAAGTTTCATGAAGAAAAGAATTTAAATCCGCCATTGCTTCCTGCCATCCGGTACTGACACGCCGGACCCGCCTCCCGAAAATAATAATGGGATAAAATGCAAGCGGCAGAATAACAAAAGCAAAAAGTGCGAGCTTCCAAAGAAGCACAAACGTATATATGGTCAGAAATAAAATAGTGAAAAAGTCACGCAGTGCCCCTGTAACGGCTGTGGATACCATATTTTTAATGATATTTACGTCGTTTGTGATTCGTGACATCAGGTTTCCGGTTTTTTCCTCATGAAAAAATGATAGCGGCATATCGGTAATTTTATTGTACAGCATGTTTCTTATGTGCCTTATAACGCCCTCCCCCACATAACTCATAAAAAACTGCTGGCCATACATCCCGAGACCGCGGACGAAAAACACAATAACGATGACCATTGGAATCAAGCCGAGCATACGGGAGTCTTTATTGACAAAAATATCATCAAGGGCCGGCTTTATTAAATAGGCAGAAGCCGCTGTAGTAGCTGCAACTACAAACATGCAACACATTGCAAGAAAAAGCTTGAATCGGTTTTCCTTCACCAGGCCAAGCATCCGCTTGTGCTTGTCCTGTAATCGAGGAATCAGTATTTTTCTTTTTTTAGCCATAACGTTGGTTGATCATATTATGAGCGATGGTAGCCGTACGTTCAGATGCACCTGTTCCGCCAAGCCTTTCCCGTATGCCGAGAAGACCTTTTTTCATTTCCTGGATCTTTCCGGTGTTATTTAAAAACCCGCTGACCGTGTTGGCGATATTCGCAGGATTTGCGTCATTCTGCAAAAGTTCAGGCACAATTTCTTTTTCCGCTATAAGGTTAGCAAGTCCTGCATGGTCTACTTTTGCAAGCCTCCTGGCCAGCCAGTAAGTCAATGCAGACATTTTGTAAATAATCACCATTGGTATGCCGTAAAGTGCAGCCTCCAAAGTAACCGTCCCTGATGCTGCGACAAGGAATTCAGCCTGTCTGAATATTCTTTCAACTCCGCCATCTACGAGTTCAAATATATCTCTTTCCTGCTGTGATTTCAGCAAATCGATCATGAATGTAATGTCTGCTGATGGTGCAACAGAGATTAAAAATTTGAGTCCCCTGTTTTGCTTATTCATTATCGATGCAGATTCCAGTAATATAGGCAGGTGCCTTGTAATTTCACTCCTTCGTGATCCGGGAAGCAGGCCGATGATTTTAGATCCGGCTGTTTCCCTCGGTACTATGTTTGTCTCAGTATATTGAATGTCAAGCAGAGGATGCCCGATAAATGTGGCGTGCATCCCCCGGGATCTGAAAAACTGTTCTTCAAACGGAAGGATCACCGCTGCATGATCTGTCAGTCTTTTTATTTTTTTAACCCGCCCCGGTCGCCAGGCCCATACTTTCGGGGCTATATAATAGAGTACAGGAATTTTCAGTTTTTTTGCTGCTGCTGCAACCTTTAAATTAAAATCTGCAAAGTCTATAAGGATAACCAGATCCGGCTTCAAGCTTTTCAGAACACGCTTTACGGTAGCCAGGGCTTTAAAAATTGCCGGCAGCCTGGAAACAACTTCTGTAATTCCCATAACCGCGAGTTCAGAGTAATCCACCAGAATTCTTACACCGGCGCTTCTTAATTTATCACCACCGATACCACAAAAAAAAATGGATTCATCCATCTTTCTCATTGCATTGACAAGATTCCCTCCGTGCAGGTCACCGGATGCTTCGCCGGCTGAAATCATAATGCATTTTTTTTGCTCGTTCTGCATAATAAATACTGTATTATTTTACTTCTTCCGGATCAATGCCCACGATTGAAATTCCACACTTATTTGCCAGCTCGATCATCTTTTCCTTTTCAAAAACAACCGTTTTTTCTGCTTCAATCGCAAGGACTCCGGCTTTTACCGAATCCATTATCTGGATTGTCTTTATTCCCACTGCAGGCATATCAAATCTTAAATCCTGGTCAGGCTTTGAGACTTTTATAACGATTGCCATCCCGTCCCCAAGCTTTCCTCCTCTTTTAATTGTGGCGTCGGTTCCGTCCACTGCCTCAACAGCCAGAATTGAACCGCCACCGGTCACAACACATTGACCGATATCCAGACGTCCGATCTCTTTTGCAATATCCCACCCAAATGCAATATCTTTTCTTTCAGTCCGAGTCGGTTTTCGTTTTGTCCAACAGCCTTTTTTCGCAAGAATATCAGGAAGCATCATAGTGGACGCTTTTATTGTAATCCCTTCCTTTTTAAAAAGAGCGGCCACTGCCCTTAGAATACCATCATCATGGGTATGCCGCATACCGGCAATAAGAGAAATTGCTTTGGTATCCGGCCTGAATGTTTTAAAAAGTTTTGGTTTGGCGATGGAGCCCATCATAACCGCTTCTGTCACGCCATCTGCTTTATAAAATTTTATGATGCGTTTCAGCTGGCCGGGATATATCCATTTAATAGCATGGACATGATTTTCAAGTTGTGGGTCTGTCTCTTTAATATGCGCAGCTGCGTAAACCTCGAACCCTTTTGACTTTGCTGCTTTAGAAAAGATAACCGGGAACTGGCCGCCGCCTGCGATAAGTCCGATTTTTTTCATATATTTCCAGGTATCACCTCGTCACCCCACGATTAGATGACTTAATAAATTCTATGAATTTAACAACATCCGGAACTTGCTCCGCTTCCGCTTTTGCTCGTTCAACCGCCTCATTTATTGTCAGGCCGATACGGAAAAAAATCCTATACACCTTTTTCAATGCTGATAATGTAGAAGGGGAAAAACCGCTTCGCTTCAACCCGACACTGTTCAGTCCATGCAGTCTTGCCCTGTCTCCTGAAGCAATCACATAAGGCGGAATGTCCTTGACAACTGCGGCCTTTCCGCCGATATAGGCATGGCTCCCGATTCTCACAAACTGATGAATCGCCACCAACCCGCCTATGGTGGCATAGTCACCTATAGTAATATGACCGGCCAGGGTTGCATTATTCGCCAGAATAACTTTCCTGCCTGTTTTACAGTCATGCGCGACGTGAGTATAGGCCATTAAAAAATTATCTTCCCCAACCTCTGTAACTCCTCCACCTGCTCCCGTTCCCCTGTTAATTGTGACAAATTCCCGAATAACTGTTCCGCGCCCTATTTTAAGATAGGATTTTTCTCCTTTAAATTTTAAATCCTGCGGCTTTGCGCCGATTGATGCATATTGGAATATATGACAATCCCGGCTGATGGTGACAAAAGGTTCAACCGTAACATGGGATCCAATAACACAACCTTTACCGATCTGCACTGAACCGCTGATAATGGAGTAAGGACCGATCTCTACGTCAGAATCTATTTCAGCTTTTGGATCTACTATTGCTGTTGGATGAATCATAATTTTTCCCCTAAGGATGCCAGAAACTCCGCTTCGGCAACCTTTTTCTCATTCACATGAGCAACTCCGCTCATTTTTACTACTTTTGTTCTATGTTTTAGAATTTTCATTTCAGATATAAGTTGGTCACCCGGCAAAACCGGACGCCTGAACCTGACTTTATCAATGCCAACGATATAGATCATCCCCTTTTCCTTCAGTAATGAAGACGCAAAAGCAAGCACATAGCCTGCCTGGGCCATCGCCTCCAGAAGAAGCGCGCCCGGCATAATCGGTTTACCCGGAAAATGTCCATGAAAAAACGGTTCGTTTATTGTCACATTCTTTAACGCTGTAATTTTTTTGCCGGGTTCAAGCTCAAGTACTTTATCAATCATTAGTATAGGATAGCGGTGGGGCAAAATATCCATTATTTTCTGAATGTTATAAGGGGTTTCCATTTTCCTCTCAACAGCTTATTATTTCTTTTCAGCTTTCTCCAACCGAGATATCCTTTTTGCCAGTTCAGGAATTTTCGGGATTAACCGCTGAACTCTCAGCCACAACTTATGCGGCATTTCAGGAGAACCTGAAACAACCAAGCCGTCAGAAACCGGCTTTACTACCCCTGACTGCGGACCTATGATAACATTGTTGCCGATGGTCAGATGTCCGGCAACCCCAACCTGGCCGGCCAGCACCGCATGGTCACCTATGGTAACGCTTCCAGCTATGCCGCCCTGGGCTGCAAGCACAGTATCTTCCCCTATTGTCACATTATGGGCGATGTGGACAAGATTGTCTGTCTTTACACCCCTCTTAATCCAGGTTTCACCTAAAGTTCCCCTGTCGATTGTATTG
Organism: Deltaproteobacteria bacterium; assembly: GCA_019307665.1. GTDB lineage: Bacteria > Desulfobacterota > Desulfobacteria > Desulfobacterales > SURF-7 > JAFDJC01. The sequence goes on from JAFDJC010000085.1 coordinate 7,945, forward strand.
CCGGCCCCTATTTCGCAGTCATCATCTATTCTGACAATGCCTGCATGGGGTATTTTAACATACTTCCCTTTATCCGGAGCAAAACCAAAGCCATCACTACCAATAACGGTTCCAGCATGAACAATGACCCTGTTTCCGATTATGCTTTTTTCAAGGATTGAAACATTTGGATAAATTTCAACATCATCGCCAATTGTTACATCTTGTTCGATTACAACACCGGGACGCAAGATCACCCGGTCTCCTATTGTTACATTATCTGCAATAAAAACCCCGTGCCCGACAGAAATACGGTCACCGCATCTGAAATGTCGCCCTATAATTGCCGTGGGGCTTATACCTGTTACAGGCGCCTTCCGGGGATAAAAAAGACCAAGGACTTTTGCAAAGGCCGCCTGAGGATTTTCAACCGCTATCAAATTTACAGGGGCCTCTTTAGTACTCCCGGGAACAATTACAGCTCCTGCCTTACTGCTGCCCAGGCCTTTTAAATATTTCCCGCTTCCGGCAAATGTGATTTCATCCTGACCGGCACTTTCAAACGAAGCCGGACGGTGTATGACCTTATTCCGGTCACCGATTATTTCACCGCAAACGATATCAGCTATTTCAGCAAGTGTAAAATCCATAAAATGGCAACGTCCAATCCCGACGAATTGGATTATTGTGAAACTTCATTATACTGCTTAATAAGTTCATCCGTAATATCAATGGCGCTCGGGCTATAGTGTACCGCCGCCTTATCGATTATCAGCAGGTATCCTTCCTTTTTACCGGTTTTTTTAATCAGCTCTAAAAGTTCATCCCTGATTTCAGTGACCAATCTACCCTCAAGTGATTTCAGGACCGCCATGAATCTCTGTTTCTGCTGTTTAAAATCATTGATTTTAATTCGATATTCCCTTTCCTTTTCTTCGCGCATTTCCTGGCTCATCACCATAGCTTCCCGCTCAAGCCTCTCCTTGAGGTTCTTTATTTCATCTTCTGCTTTCTTTAAATCAGCCTCCATCTTTTCGCCCTGACTCTTAAACGCCTCCTGGGCGGTTTTACCTGCCTTTGAAGTTGTAAGAAATCGCTGAAAATCGACAATGCCGATTTTAGCCACATCCGCTGCATTGGCTGCAGTAAATGATACGAGCAAAAGAAAGGCTGCTGCAATCGAGGCTTTTTTAGTTAATACCATTTTAATCCCCTTTTATTTTGTGAATTTTTAATTTCAGATAACTTTTATATATTTTTCACTGAAAAACAACCCTTTAAAAAGCCGACCCCATTGTAAACTCCACTTTTCCGCTGCCGTTTTCTCCTTCTTTTGGATCCAGAATATGGCCGACCTCGATCCGAATCGGTCCAACTGGTGAATACCAGCGGATGCCGTAACCTGCACCTTTACGAAGCCTAGTAAAATCAATGGGATCACCATTGTCAAAGGCATTACCCATATCATAAAATACCAGTCCATTAAGGCCGAGGTCGTTAACGATTGGAAATATGTATTCAACATTAAACTGGATATATTTATTACCTCCAACGGTCACCGGAATTTGCACATCTCCTATTTCATTGTATCTGACCGGGCTAATGTCATGCCAGCCAAAACCGCGGATTGAATTCATGCCGCCCAGATGAAACCTTTCCTCATCAGGAAGCTTGCCCCCGGAGTTTTGTCGCACAAAGCCTGTCTCTGCGTGAAGGAAACCGACAGTACTCCAGAACAAAGGGAAGTAACGCCCGACTTTTAAAAGATATTTTGAGAATCCAATGTCCCCTCCCAAAGGACCGCCTGCATATATTGATGTCAGGCTGTGATCCGACCCCTCCGAGGCATTAAATGCCCTGTCTCTTGAGTCATAATGAAGCCTGGTAATCAATTTACTTGTATTGCTTTCTCCTTCCAGATCTTTTACGAAATCCGAGGCCAGGGGTTCAATATCTCTGTAATCGTTGAGTTCATAAATATATGTCGCTGACAGCCTGGTATAGTCAAACACAGGATAGCCGAGCCCAACGCTGCAGCCCGTTGTATCCTTTCTGTATGTATCATAATCCTTTGAAATATTATAAAGACTTAGGCTTGCGGATAAGGGGATATCAAAGAGCCACGGCTCGGTGAAACTGGCATTGAACTGGGTTGTTTGTCCGCCCACCTCTGTTGAAAATCTCAGTATCTGGCCCCGGCCAAACAAATTGCGTTCCGTAATGGATACGGATGCAAAAATGTTTTCAACCGTGCTGTAGCCGCCACCAAAACTGAAGGCGCCCGTGGGTTTTTCCTCTACATCTATTTTTAAAATCATTTTATCATCAGAAGACCCTTCAACTGTATTCACTTTGACATCTTCAAAATAGTCAAGACGTTGGAGATTCCGTATTCCGCGCTGTAGCCTGCTGCCACTGTACAGATCCTGCTCAACTACCGGCAACTCTCTCCGGATGACTTTGTCACGTGTGCTTGTATTTCCAGCAATAATAATTTTCTCAAAATAGACAAGGTTGTTCTTTTTGATCTTAAGAGTGACATTTGATATTTTATTTTCTATATCTCTGTCAATTAGTGGAAGGATATCCGTGTAAAAATATCCCCTGTCTGCATAGATATCATGCAGGACAATGATATCTTTCCTTAGCAGTCCCTGATTCAAATATTCTTCGTTTCTAAACGCTATTATTACCATCAAATCATCTTCCGGAATGATCAGGTCGCCTTCTATGTTTATTGTTCCGACCTTGAATCTGGGTCCTTCTTCAATTTTTATTTTTATAAAAATAGCGTCTTCCTCATAGCTTATCTGTGGTTCTCCGATTTTGACAAGACTGAATCCATTGTTGCCGTAAAATGCCCTCAGTTTTGCAGCATCCTGACTCAGGCCCTCTTCATCAAGTTTTCCTGAATCGGTTAAAAATGAGAAAAGGCCTTTTTCAGTCGTCTCCATCTCCCCTAGTTCGCCCGATTCAAAAAATGTTAAAGGAGACCAGCCGGCCAGACCTTCTTTATCCTTTTGTAAATCTTTCAGTTCATCATCGCTGAATGTATTATTCCCTTCAAAAACAATTTTTTCAACGAGAGCTTCATCTCCTTCATCAATGATAAGCTCAAGATTAGCCTGGTTGTTATCAAGTTTTTCTATTGAATAGGTCACCTTGGCATTGTGGTAGTTTTTATCCCTGTAAAAGGTCTCTATCTTATTAATTTCACGTTTTATTTTGACAGTATTGAGAATAGACCCTTTACGTATGTCGATGTTCTCTTCTATTTCCTCATCATCATAATCGCTATTATCGCTGAAAATGATGTCTTTTATGGTCGGCCTCTCCTTTATAGTAAAAATAATAATTTTTCCATCAATGCCTTGCTTTGCCTCAACTCTGATGTCATCAAAATATCCCATGTCATAAACCCTTTTCAAATCCATGGAAATATTTTTCTTTATGAATGCATCACCGGGTTTCGTTT
>JAFDJC010000276.1 GCA_019307665.1 Deltaproteobacteria bacterium
GGAAATATTTGTGATGAAAGGGTACTGCTTGCAAAGCCCCAGTCATTTATGAACCGGGTCGGGCCACCCATTAAAAAACTTGCTGAATATTTCAGGATATCCGGCGAGGAGATGTTGGTCATTCATGACGACATCGATCTCGCCTTTGACAGATTAAAAATAAAGATGAAAGGAGGGCATGGCGGACACAATGGAACAAGATCTTTAATCGATGCATTCGGAAATGATGAGTTTGCACGTCTTCGTATCGGCATCGGTCGTCCTGAAGGCAAAAAAAGTGTTACGGATCAAGTACTCGGAAGGTTTTCAAGCGATGAAAAAATCATCTTGGGCAAAATAATAACACTTGCAAGGGACGCTGCTGTTACAGTTATATGTGACGGTATTCAGGAAGGAATGAACAGATTTAACTAAAACACATAGATTTAAATGGAGGATAATATGGAATTTGTAATGGAAAATATTCCATTGACATGTACACTGGTAGGAGTTGTCGGTATTCTATTTGCCCTGATTCTTGCCGGAATCGTTAAAAGTGCGCCGGCAGGAAACGAAAAAATGCAGGAGATTGCTGGAGCAATCCAGGAAGGTTCCATTGCATATCTGAATCGTCAGATGAAAAGCATGGGTATAACCGGTATTGTTATTTTTATAGTTATCTTTGCTACCATGGGAAGCGTAACAGCCATCGGTTTTGCCATCGGCGCCATAGCATCATTTTTTGCAGGCTATATCGGAATGCGTGTATCCGTGCTCGCAAATGTGAGAACAGCTGAGGCAGCAAAAGACGGACTTGCCAAGGCTCTTGGAATGGCTTTCCGCGGCGGTTCCGTTACCGGTATGATCGTTGCCGGTCTGGCTCTTACATCTGTTGCAGGATATTACACCTATACTCATGATGTTGTTGCTCTTGTAGCACTCGGCTTTGGTGGAAGTCTGATCTCTGTTTTCGCCCGTCTTGGCGGCGGAATTTTCACCAAGGGCGCTGATGTAGGCGCTGACCTGGTCGGTAAAGTAGAGGCCGGTATCCCTGAAGATGATCCAAGGAACCCGGCAACCATCGCTGATAACGTTGGCGACAATGTTGGTGACTGCGCAGGAATGGCCGCAGACCTTTTTGAAACATATGCAGTAACAGCAGTTGCTACAATGCTTCTTGGTCATCTCCTTTTCCCCAAATATGAAATGGCCACACTGTTTCCGCTTATCCTTGGCGCTATCTCAATCGTCGCTTCAATGATAGCCGTATTTTTTGTAAGGCTTGGCAGCAGCGGATATATTATGGGCGCTCTTTATAAAGGCATGTTTGGCGCTGCAATTATTGCAGGTATTGCATTTTATTATGCAACAGTAAAGTTCATGGGTGATATGCCTGAATTCGGCACGATGAATATTTATTATTGTACTCTGATCGGCCTTGTTCTGACGGTTGTTATCGTTATCATTACCGAGTATTATACCGGAATTTATAAACCTGTTAAAGATATTGCAGATGCTTCCACAACAGGACACGGAACCAACATTATCGCCGGTCTTGCAGTCAGTATGCAGGCAACGGCAGCCCCGGTTCTTGTTATCTGTCTTAGCATCGGGCTGGCACACAGCTTTGCAGGTCTTTACGGGATTGCAATGGCTGCGATGTCCATGCTCTCAATGACAGGTATGGTTATTGCGATCGACGCTTATGGTCCGATTACAGACAATGCCGGCGGAATAGCTGAAATGGCTAAAATGGATGAAAGTGTACGCGCTGTCACCGATCCGCTCGATGCTGTAGGAAATACAACAAAAGCGGTCACCAAGGGTTATGCCATTGGTTCAGCCGGGCTTGCAGCCCTCGTTCTTTTTGCATGCTATGTTATTGAATTCACTATACATGGTGAAGAAGGCGCTGCAATCAAGTTCGATCTTGCCGATGTTGATGTTATTATCGGCCTTTTTATCGGCGGGCTTCTGCCTTATCTCTTTGCATCTGTTGCCATGAGTGCTGTCGGTAGAGCAGGCGGTGCGGTTGTTGAAGAAGTTAGAAGGCAGTTCCGTGAGATTCCAGGGATTATGGAAGGTACGGCAAAACCGGATTACGCTGCATGTGTTGACATTGTAACCCGATTTGCTCTCAAAGAAATGATGCTCCCCGCTCTTCTGCCGATAGTCGCACCTTTGCTGGTCGGCTTCCTGCTTGGAAAAGTTGCACTTGGTGGTCTTTTGATCGGAAGTATCGTTACCGGTCTCTTTCTTGCTCTTTCCATGACCACAGGTGGTGCTGCATGGGATAATGCAAAGAAATACATTGAAGATGGAAATCTTGGCGGAAAGGGTTCTGACGCTCATAAAGCTGCAGTCACCGGCGACACAGTCGGCGATCCTTATAAGGATACTGCAGGACCTGCTATCAACCCAATGATCAAGATTCTAAACGTTGTTGCACTTCTGATGGTACCTTTCCTGTTGTAATTTTTTAGAGAAACAGGTACAATCTGTATAAAAAGGGCCGGCTGGTTTCAGCCGGCCCTTTTTAGTTGTTGCTTAATCGAACATTGTTTGATATAAATGAACGAGGCTATAATAGATCGATTGATTATGACAGTATTTTTTTATGGGTGGTGTAATAATGGCGGAAAACGCAGCAAAAAAAGAACAGGTAAGTAGAGACTTTAACCCCGGTGACCTTGCAGTCTATCCTGCCCACGGCGTTGGTCGTATTGAAGCTGTTGAAACCAAAGAGATCGGTGGAAACAAGCAGGACTTTTATATCATGAAAATTCTTGAAAATAACATGGTGATCATGATTCCTATAAGTAATGTCGAATCTGTTGGTCTTCGGAACGTTATTGGAAAAAACGAGATCAAAAAAGTTTATAAGGTTATGAAGTCTAAAAAAGAGACGTCCATTGATACTCAAACCTGGAATCGCCGCTATCGCGAATATATGGACAAAATCAGAACCGGTTCTCTCTACGATGTTGCAGAAGTTTTCAGGGATTTATTTTTGCTTAACGAGTCGAAGAACCTCTCTTTTGGTGAACGAAAGCTTCTGGATACTGCAAGAGGCCTTCTGCTCAAGGAGTTATGTACAGCCAAGAATAAAGACGAAGAGTTTGTAATGGCAGAAATCGAGTCCCTTTTTCAAACCAACTAAGCGTTGTCATGATATATGCCTGCCGGAGATCCCTTTAAGATTATTGTTAAGGAGTCTGAATCCGGCAGGCGGCTTGATCTTCTTGTTGCATCAATAATACCAGATTGTCCCCGCAATTCTGCAGCGTCCCTAGTAAACAATGGTAAAATAAAAGTCTCCGGATATCAGAGAAAAGCCGGCTACAAAGTTAAAACCGGAGAAGTTATTTCAGGCATTATCCCTGAATCAGGACCCATCCGAGTACAACCTGAACCTGAATCCATTTCAATCAATACCCTTTTTGAAGATGACGAGATAATCGTTGTCAATAAGCCGCCGGGAATGGTTGTTCACCCTTCGCCGGGACATAGTTCGGGAACTCTTGTCAATGCACTTTTATATCACAGACCGGATATTAAATATGTTGGTGATGAATCACGATCAGGCATTGTCCATCGACTTGACAAAGACACATCCGGAGTGATTTTAATTGCCAAAACACCGGAGGCTCACAAAAAAATTTCATCTGATTTTAAAGCAAGGCGAAATGTACAAAAAAAATATCTTGCCCTTGTTTTTGGCGGCATGAACAAGGAATCAGGAAAAATTGATTTACCCATAGGGCGCCATCCTGCTGACAGAAAAAAAATATCCATAACAAGCCGAAGGCCGAGGAACGCAGAAACTTTCTGGAAGGTAAAGGAAAGATATAACGAATTAACTCTTCTGGAGCTTGAAATTAAAACAGGTCGTACTCACCAGATCAGGGTTCATTGCGCTGCAATACATCACCCGGTGGTGGGAGACCTTGTTTATGGAAGCCGGAAAACGGTAAATCGTATTGCAGAATCAGAAACAAAGCGTCTGATTCAAGGGGTATCAAGACAGATGCTGCATGCATGGCAGCTTGGCATAATACATCCAGGAACCGGAAAACAGATGGTTTTTGAAGCCCCTGTTCCGGATGATATGACAGATGTTATCGA
>JAFDJC010000277.1 GCA_019307665.1 Deltaproteobacteria bacterium
GACACTAGTTAAAATGGGCTCGCGTGTCAAATTAAATGACATTTGCGCTGTTGCTCGAATGCGGTTCTGATTTACTGGTGGACGTCGGCCCTCCTTTTTCCATCGCGCTAAATTTAATCTTGACTAAAAGGCGGGGGCTCAGATACCTTTTGACCCGACGATGAAAAAGCTCTTGAGGGCCAGTTACAAAACGCCCACTTTTGTACGATCTTTGTGTCAGGCCCAACGTTTAATCATCGAAATAATCAATATATTCATGTGGTTAAAATTGTTTTTCCCCCTTGGGCGCGCAGGCACCATGGGCCGAAGGCTTGAACTTTAAAAAAATTGAACGTTTTGGGGCTCTCTCCTCGAAATATTAAACATATTTCGTAACTATTCAGGTTTAAGGGTTCAAGGTTCAGGGTTCAAGGTTAAAGGAATGAAGAAAGGGCTCTATTCTTTAGACAAAGACCCTGTTCATCCGCTTTTTTGATATGCCAAACGGTTTTTCACACAAAGCCCAAGGAATATGAAGAAAATCCTGATAAAATCGGGTTTAACCGTGAACCGCTGAACCCTGAACCTGACAACTTGAGTAGTTACCATATTTCTATCGAAGGCGCTTATGGTTTTTAGTTCGATAATTTTTCTTTTCCTCTTTTTACCGGTGGTTCTTGGCCTGTACTATTTAATCGTACTGCTGATGCCTAAGCTGGGTCTTGACCAAAGAATTTGCAGGAGATTGAGCAACCTGTTCTTATTTTTTGCGAGTCTGGTTTTTTATTTCTGGGGTGAAAATTTCCTGGTATGGATCATTATCGCCTCTACATCCATTGATTATATCTGCGCTCTTGTTATTTCCGGAGGACTCAACCGCCGGGAGATTCAAAAACTGACGCCTGATGATTCAAGAACGCCTGTTCAGAGATTCGGGCTTGTTATTTCCATTGTCTCCAATCTTACGTTCCTATTCTTTTTCAAATACTTCAACTTTGGAATTGACAGTTATAACCAATTTATGAATGGCATCGGCCTCAATTCCGCTGTTTTATCGGATGTCATTCAAATTACGCTTCCATTGGGGATCAGCTTCTATACGTTTCAGTCTATGAGTTATACGATTGATGTATATCGGGGGCATGTTCGCGCGACCCGGAACTTCATCAATTTTGCCTGCTATGTTACATTATTTCCCCAACTTGTTGCAGGGCCGATTGTACGTTATCGCCATATTGCTTCACAATTGTCCGAAAGAATCATATCCAGTGAAAAATTCGCATACGGAGTAAGTCGTTTTATTCAGGGCCTGGGCAAAAAAGTCCTCATCGCCAACACGTTGGCAGTGCTCGCAGATAAGGTGCTCGCACTTCCGGCAAATGATTTGACAACCATACTGGCCTGGCTGGGTATTGTCACATACCTCCTTCAACTTTATTATGATTTCTCCGGATATTCGGACATGGCCATCGGACTGGGATACATGTTCGGATTTGAATTTCGGGAAAACTTTAATTATCCCTATTATTCCCGTTCCATAGGGGAATTCTGGCAAAGATGGCATATTTCGCTTTCATCGTGGTTCAGGGACTATTTATATTATCCCCTGGGGGGTAATAGACACTCAACTGCACGAACATATTTCAACCTTTTGCTTGTCTTTGTCCTATGCGGCTTATGGCATGGCGCCAATTGGACATTTATAGTATTTGGTCTATACCATGGTTTTTTCATGATTTTGGAAAGATTGGGAGTGGCAAAATACCTTGGCGCTGACAGACCGATTGCCGGCCATTTCTATGCAATGTTAGTCCACACCTGCAGTTTAGTGATTTTTACTGCTGAATCTCTTTCTGATGCAATGGCGTATTTTTGTGTAATGGCAGGTTTTGCCGAAATGGGGGACCTGGCGCATATTATGGAAGAGTATCTGCCTTTAGATATCCTGATCGCTTTCATTGTTGGCATGATCTTTGCGCAACCGGTTCGAAAGATTTTGTCCCGCTGGCGAATATCAATTCATAATTCGTTAAAAAGGAGTGGGCAAGTTGCATTTGGTTATATGTTTTCAGGTTTACGCGTAGCAGGGCTATATTTGGTCCTGGTATTATGTTTCATGAGTCTGGCTGCAGGGACCCATAATCCGTTTATCTACTTCAGGTTTTAGGGTTTGCGCAAAAATGTGAAGTTATTTTTGCGTGAACCCTTAGCCCGGCATCTCAGGTTTTGATTCGAGGTGATTTTACGATGAAAAGGAAACCAATAAGATATATCAGCATCAACTGGATTATCATTTCTCTTTTTGTGATAATGATTTTTCTTCCGCTTGCAGGGAGCATTTTTGGGTGGAGCGTCTGGCAGGATCTGGGTGAAAAACGTTCTCTTGTCAAATGCCCGGTTTTAGGCGCAGATCCTATTGAACTGTTTCTGGAAAAGTTTGATTCATATTTTAAAGACCATTTTGGCTTCCGCAATACGTTTATTCGTGGTTACAACCATCTCATGCACAGGGTTTTCATGAACCTGCCTTCCGACCAGGTAATTCTCGGAAAAAATAACTGGTTGTATCTTGTAAAAGATGGCGCCATGAAATATTTCATGGGGCGGAAACTGCTGCCACCCGAAGAATTGGCTGAATATAGTAATGACCTTGAAGAAAAGCAGTCATGGATGAAAGCGGAAGGCATCCATTATCTATATGTTGTCATACCCAATAAAACAACCATATACCCTGAATTCCTGCCCAACCATATCCAAAGATACCGGGGAAGGGCTCGGTTGGATCAGTTGCTTGATTACTTTGCTGAAACATCAAACATTGAAATTTTTGACTTAAGAGATGCCCTCCATCAGGCAAAGATGACAGATGTGGTCTATCACAGTAATGATACGCACTGGAATTCGCGAGGCGCTTTTTTTGCGCGTAGAGAAATTTGCAAACAGCTTAAAAAATATTATCCTGACATAAATCCGGATGTCATGGCAGACTATAAAATTGAAACACGCAGTCATGTTGGGGATCTGGCTATGATGCTGGGTTTGGGATCTGAATTGCAAATTGAATGTGAAATCCTGGTTCCTCTGAAACCGGCTGTTTTGAGCATTTCAAAGTCGAAAGTGTCTACTCGATATTCATTGCCCCAACTGGAATCGGAATTTCGCCTGGTTGTCATTGAAAATAATGCGAGAAAAAAACCCAGCGTCTTGATTTTTCATGATTCTTTCATGGCTACAGATGACATGATGGAGCGTTTCAGTGAAAACTTTTCCCGGAGCGTCTTCGTGTGGTGGCACCCTGATACTGAAATACTAAAAAGTATTGTGATGGAAGAAAAGCCGGATATTGTCATAGAAGAATATGGTGAACGAGCGCTGTAATCACTTACCCTAAAGCCCTTTCGTTCTGTGTTTTTTTCAGTTTTAGGGCAAAGATAGTGTTTTTTGGATATCGATCTTCGCAGATATGCGATGATATAAATAAAAGGTGGAATTTCGTGTTTGTATACGTCTGAATCCTTTTCTTTTTTGCCACGGGAAACCGGGAAAAATCTGTAGCTTTATGAATGAATTTATGGCACCGGAATGGCGTCAAATTCTTTCAAGCATTTCCTTGAGTTCATCCTGATACCCAAAGAGCTCAATATCCTTTTGATATCGGGCAATCGCCGTTTCTGCCCCTCGGCGAGTTAACGGCAAAGCCAGCAAAGGAACCGGGGGGCCTGATACCCGACGAGTACGAGGTGGGCAGGCCAAATCGAACGCCTCCGTGATATGTTGCCAGTCTGATTCAAATCTTTCGAATTTTCCGAGAAATTGAACCAACAACTCTTCCCCGTGAGTCAAAAACGTGTGTTGACTTTTAAAATGCCGGTCTGCATATTCATCGGGAATCTGCGAAACTCTATTGATAAATTCCTCAAAACTCATCCCGAATTTGATGCCATAGAGGCTTAACTTGCTCTCATCATGTTTTTTTACCGCATTAATCACCTTGTCTCGATAGCAGGAATACAATCTCGTCAAAGGATTTCTAACAAACGAAAACAGATAAAACCGCTCCTTCAATTGAGGAATCTGAGGCGGTGTTATTGAAATCTTGATCCTTTTGTCAGTCT
>JAFDJC010000086.1 GCA_019307665.1 Deltaproteobacteria bacterium
ATATTGAAATAACAGAAAAGTGATAATTTTGCTTATTAAGATTAGGAATCCAATGCTCTATCCACTGAGCTACGGGGGCAATTTAGGTATTTCAAATAAGCTTTTTTCTATAGCAATTGCAGAAGAAACTGTAAATAATTTTGTTTGAAAGCGCATCCGATAAACTTGACATACAATTGGTTCTTAAATATAAAGAGACACTTAAAAAAGGAGCCGTCTTATGAAAATAACCATTTATTACGGAAGCATACATAAAAAAAAGGGCAACACCTATGTAATCATCAATGAGTTTGCCGAAGGTGCGAAAGAAGCGGGCGCGGAAGTTGATGTTGTTCTGCTGGCAGAAAAGAAAATAAAGAACTGCGTCGCGTGCCTGAAGTGCTGGACCCAGACGCCCGGTCAGTGCGTCCTGAAAGATGATATGCCGGAACTCCTTGATAAACTTATGAAGTCTGACATTGTGGTCATGGCCACACCTGTTTATGTGCATAACGTGACAGGCATCATGAAGACATTTATAGACAGGATGATACCTATTATAGATCCGCACCTGGTAAAAATAGAAAACGGAGATACAGGGCATTTTAAACGGTATGATAAATATCCTAAATTCGGTGTAATTGCTACCGGCGGTTTTCCGGAGCAGAAATGCTGCGAATTTATCAGCCAATATTTCAAACGCCTGTCAATAGAGCTTTATTCGGAAGTTCTCTTTGAAATTTATAAGGGCCAGGCCATATTACTGAAAATGGATGAGAAAACGCCCCTTGGACCACTTGTGAATGACTATAAAAAGAATGTCCGGAAGGCCGCAAGAGAAGTGGTTGAACATATGAAAATCTCGGAAGACACAGCCAAACAGTTAAACAAGCCATTTATTCCTGAAGAGATGTATATTGAGCAGGCCAACAAGTACTGGGACAGCCGCATTGCCCACTATGAAGAAACAAAAAAGTAGTTTTTGAAACCTGCCTTGTCTCGATAAATTTCTTGACCCATGTGGCCCGTTTGAGCTATCCTTTTTTTATGGAGGTGATAACTATGACAAAAACAGCAACGATAAGAGCAAGAATAGAGCCCCGCCTTAAAGATGACGTTGAAAAACTTTTCAAAAAAATGGGTCTCACAACCACTGAAGTACTGACCATATTCTATCAACAGGTTAAATTAAGGAATGGCTTACCATTTAATGTTGTTATCCCTAATAAAACTACTGAAAATGTATTCAAAGATACAGATGCCGAACGGAATCTCATCCGGTGCAATGATGCGGACGACATGTTCGATAAGTTAGGGATATAAATGCTTATTCCTTCTTATACCCGACAGTTTGCAAAAGACCTTAAAAGGATGAAAAAGCGAAGGCAATCCCCGGAAAAACTAAAAATGATTATTAAAAACCTTGTTAGTCAAAAACGCCTTGCCGCCAAATACAGAGATCACAAACTGATAGGTAACTATAAAGGCAGGCGAGAATGCCATATCGAATCAGATTGGCTGTTGGTTTACAAAATCGCAGGTTCCGAGATCATCTTTGAAAGAACCGGCTCACATTCTGATTTGTTCGAATAGCAATATTTTTAGTTACATTTCTCTTTTCTTGTCATGAGGTTCTGAACTGATCTGATGCTAATTTATTTAAAATTGTTCTTCACTGCATTTTTCTGGGGCGGGACCTTTATCGCCGGAAAAATCATTGCAAAAAATGTTGGGCCCTGGTCAGCCGCCTTTTTAAGGTTTGTTATTGCTTCCACTGTCCTGCTCTTTATCACCCAAAGGCTTGTGGGCAAATTTCCGAAAATAAATAAAAAACAGGTCGTGCCTATCCTGCTGCTCGGCCTTTCCGGAATAGTTTTATACAATTTTTTCTTTTTTACAGGTCTTAAACTAATTGAAGCCGGACGCGGAGCACTTATTATCGCAACCACCCCCATATTTATCTCTCTTTTTTCAACCTGTTTTTTTAAAGAAAAGTTAACGCCGATTAAAGGATTCGGGGTTTTGATTTCAGCAATTGGTGCGATGATCGTAATATCAAAAGGTGATCCTGTCGTTATTTTGGAAGGGCACCTGGGGTGGGGGGAATTTTACATCTTCGGTTGTGTTTTAAGCTGGACTACTTTTTCATTAATCGGAAAGTCGGTTATTACAGACATCTCACCTCTGGTATCAATCACTTACGCCTCTGTTGCCGGTATGGTTGGACTTCTCGTCCCGGCCATTACCGAAGGCCTGATTCAGGACCTGGCCATTTATTCATATACAGACTGGCTTTCCATTTTGTACCTTGGAATTTTCGGAACATCCATAGGATTTGTCTGGTATTACGAAGGCATAAAAAAGCTGGGGCCTGCAACCGCCAGTCAGTTCATCAATCTGGTCCCTGTCAATGCAGTTATCCTGGCCTTTTTTATTTTGGATGAACCTTTAACAAAGTCTTTACTGGTCGGAGCGCTATGCGTCATCACGGGCGTCTGTTTGATGAACACTGCTTCCCCCGTATATGAAAAAGCAAATAAAAAAACAATGAAAAAGGTTTCCTGAGTTGATATCATGGAATCAATAGCAATCCATACATATTTGTTTCTTGGATTTGCCGGCTTTTTTGCCGGCTTTGTGGATTCCATTGCCGGCGGTGGCGGCCTTATCTCTCTACCTGTTCTGATTTCCGCCGGCTTTCCTCCTCACCTGGCCCTTGGAACAAACAAACTTCAGGGCAGCTTTGGCACTTTTACAGCGACCTTGAATTACAGCCGCAAACATCTGGTAAGTTTTAGAGAAACCTTTCAGGGCATTATTTTTACGGCAATTGGGGCAGGCATCGGAACCGTAACGATTCAACATCTTTCTGCAGATTTTCTAAACAATATCATTCCTGTCTTGCTGTTGACTGTTTTCCTTTATATTCTTTTTTTTCCTCAACTTGGTACAAAAGATAGCAAAGCCTTTTTATCACATAATACATTTTATATAATTTTTGGTCTTACGCTGGGATTTTACGACGGCTTTTTCGGACCGGGAGCAGGATCATTCTGGATGATGGTTTTTGTAATATTTATGGGAATCAACTTAAAAAAAGCCACTGCCCATACAAAAATCATGAACTTTACAAGCAATATTATCGCTCTTATATTTTTTATAATTGGAAACAATGTTATGTATACTGCCGGAATAATAATGGGTATCGGTCAAATGCTGGGGGCGTATACCGGTTCGAATCTGGTGGTTCTTAAAGGAGTAAAATTTATCCGTGTCTTTTTTTTAGCGGTCATTGCCCTGACAATTATCAAGATGGCGGTATCGGTTTATCTTTGATGGCTTCGAAAAAAGTTCAATTTTTGCGTTGCTCTGCATCCTGAATTAATTCGACGTACTACACGTACGACTCATTCTTCAGGATTTGCGCGCCTTAAACTTGGACTTTTTTCTTTGCCATCACGATATTATCATTTTTACTATCCTTGTATAACTTAATATCAAAGCTAATGCAAAATCTGGCTGACAAACAGCCTGGAACGCTCATGCTGCGGATTCTCAAAAAACTCCTGGGGAGTATTTTTTTCCAGAATCTGTCCAAAGTCCATAAAAAGCACTCGGTGGGCTACAATCTTGGCAAATCCCATCTCATGGCTGACCACAATCATTGTCATTCCTTCCTTGGCCAGACTGATCATGACATCCAACACTTCTTTGACCATTTCCGGGTCCAGGGCTGAAGTCGGTTCGTCAAAGAGTAAAACTTTAGGTTTCATGCACAGACTGCGGGCGATGGCCACTCGCTGTTGCTGGCCTCCTGAAAGCTGCGCAGGGAATTTTTTTGCCTGCTCTGCAATATGAACTTTTTCCAGATAGTACATGGCTGTTTTTTCTGCATCAACCTTTGGAATTTTCCGTACCCAGATAGGTCCCAATGTTAGATTTTCAAGTATTGTCAGGTGCGGAAACAAATTGAAATGCTGAAATACCATGCCCACATCAGCCCTGATTTTCTCGATATTCTTAATATCATTATTCAGTTCAATGCCGTCTACTAAAATCCGACCACGCTGATGCTCCTCCAACCTGTTGATGCAACGGATCAAAGTCGATTTGCCTGAGCCCGAAGGACCACAGATAACAATCCGCTCCCCTTTTCGAACTGTTAGGCTGATATCCTGAAGTACGTGCAGGTCACCGAACCATTTGTGCACGTTATGAAACTCAATGACAGCCTCGGCAGAGGCCTTGGCGTCGATATTGTTTGGTTGTTCATTGTTCATGGTTTCTCTCAATTTAAATGTAAACGCCTGACTTTAAATGAGTCGTCTGTCAGCAACTAGTTGGATGTGCTTAACTCACGTTCCAGGCGCCTGCTGTAGCTGGACATAAAATAGCAACAGCAAAAATAAATCACCGCCACAAAGATATAGGCCTCCGAAGAATAGGCCATCCACGCAGGATCCGATAGCACGGACTGGGTCGTCTTGAGTAGATCATAAAGGGCAATGATCACCACAAGGGACGTATCTTTTAGCGCTGATATGAGTTGGCTGACCGTCGGCGGTATCACGATTTTCAATGCCTGGGGCAGAATAACCAGCCGCATGGTCTGGTAATAGTTGAGCCCCATGGATTCGGCAGCCTCGTACTGACCTTTGGACATGCCCTGCAGCCCACCGCGTACAACTTCTGCAATATAAGCGGCCGTAAACATAATGATGGCTACCTGTGCACGCAGGATCACATTAATTGTAACCCCTTGGGGTAAAAACAATGGAAAAACGATAGACGACATGAACAGCAGGGTGATGAGTGGTACGCCCCTGATCATTTCGATATAAATGATACAAAGGGTTTTGACCGCCGGCATTTTAGACTGCCGTCCCAGCGCCAGAAACACACCCAACGGATAGGCGGCTGTCAAACCGAAAACCGACAGCATCAGGGTCAATGGAAGCCCGCCCCACTGGGTGGTTTCAACCGAGGCCAGCCCCAAAGTTCCACCTTTCATGAGCAGCCCCATGGCCGCTAAACCGGCAACCCAGGCATAGGCCAGTGATTTTCTCCAGTGTTTTCGGTCCCTGCTGTAAAACAACAGACCCACCAGCAGAATCATGGCCACCAGTGGGCGCCACTGTGATTCGTAGGGAAAAAATCCGAAGATGATGAACCGGATGTTGGCAGGGATAATCGACCAGCAGGCGCCTTCGCCCCCCCGACACGCCTCGGCCGCAGAAAACCAGTAGCTGTCAATAACAGCCCAGCGAAAAAAAGGGGGCAGGGTCTTCCATAAGACGTACACGGTAATGATGGTCAGGATCGAGCTAAACCAATTATTAAACAGATTGGCCCTGATCCACCCGAGAACGCCCACACTCGTCACCGGTGGTTTGATCTCTTCTACAACCTGTTTGGTGTTCGCCTCATCCATATGTTTGGTAGACTGTTTTCATTTTAGCTTTAAGGTGGCAAAGTCTCATTAAGTCAAATTGTGTCGCAATTCTACCTTTCTACCTATCTTTCTACTAGGGCTGTTTTTTTGTTGTACCAATTCATAAAGGCCGATGTCAGCAGGCTCAAGGTAAGATAAACGATCATCATCATGGCCACGCCCTCAATCGCCTGTCCGGTCTGATTGATGGTTGTGCCGGCTACAGACACAAAGTCCGGATATCCGATCGCAACCGCAAGAGAACTGTTTTTGGTCAGGTTTAACATCTGGCTCGTCAAGGGTGGGATGATGACGCGCAACGCCTGAGGAAGAACCACCAAGTTTAAAACCTTACCGGGTCTGAGGCCCAGGGACATGGCCGCCTCGGTCTGCCCTTTGCTGACTGACTGAATACCGGCCCGTACGACTTCTGCCACATACGCTGCCGTATATAGAACCAAACCAAGTAAAAGGGCTGAAAATTCAGGGCTGAGATTTTGTCCCCCGATGAAATTGAAGCCTTTCAGAACGGGTACATTCATGGCAGTCGGTGCTCCGTCGATGACCCAGGTCAGCAGGGGCAATCCGATCACGAGTGCCATAGATACACTCAAAACTGGAAAGGGTTGACCCGTCCGAGCCTGTCTTTGCTTGGCCCAGCGGTACAAGAAAAAAATAACAACGCCGGCAATTACAAGTGCAAGCGCCAGGTATTTGTGGACCGGATGCGCTGCCGGAACGGCAAAGACCAGACCGCGATTGCTCAAAAACACACCCATGACTGGATTCAGCGCTTTTCGGGGCAGCGGCAGAACATTGTAGAAAAAAGCGTACCAGAAGAACAGCTGCAAAAGAACCGGTATATTCTGAAGCACTTCAATATACGCTGCCGCCAGACGCGATACCAGCCAATTGGAGGAGAGCCTGGCAATCCCGATCAAGGTGCCGAGTATTGTAGTGATAATGACGCCGATGAAGGAGACGATCAGCGTATTTAAAAAGCCAACCACCAGGGCACGGCCATAGGTGTCTGCTGCGGAATAGGGAATCGGTGATTCGCCGATTTCAAAGGCCGACTCTTTCTGTAAAAACCCGAAGCCGGAGGCAATTGATTGCTTTTCGAGGTTGGCAATCGTATTGGAAATCAGATAAAAGGCAAGCATCCCCACCATCAGAAGCGTTGCGATCTGAAACAGGAGCGAGCGTTTTTTTGGATCGTTGTAAAAGGGGATCGTTGCCTGTGGTGCGTCCCTTTTGGCCATGTCTTGTTTTGGCTGCATATGACCTTTTCATGTAAAAGGCGGCTGTCAGGCCATTCGTCAGCCCGACAGTCCGCCAATTAGATGTCATAGTAACACGCTCCAATCACTGGTGGATAAAATGTTGCAACAGGCAGCGCGTTCAGCTTCCTTTTACTTGAACGGTGGCGAATACATCAGCCCGCCATCAGTCCAGAGAGCGTTCAAGCCGCGTTCGATGCCAAGCGGTGTATTGACGCCGACATTTCTTTCAAATACTTCGCCGTAATTGCCGATTTGTTTGATGATGTTGTAGGCAAACTTCTCATCCAGCCCGAGGGCCTTGCCGTTGCCTGGGGTCACACCCAGAAAGCGCATTATCTTAGGATCTTTGCTCTTGAGCATTTTATCGACATTTTTAGACGTAATACCGAACTCCTCGGCGTTGATCATGGCAAGCACCGAATAGTTGACGATATCCTTCCACTGGTTGTCACCATGGCGTACGACCGGTGCCAGAGGTTCCTTGGAGATGATTTCCGGCAGCATGATGTAATCATTGGGGTTGGGAGCAACTGCACGATGCCCGGCCAGTTGAGATGCATCCGAGGTCAGGCAGTCGCATCTGCCGGCAAAAAAGGCTTTGGTCAGTTCCGCGGTGTTTTCAATGACCACAGGCTTCATTTTCATGTCATTGGCCCGGAAATAATCTGCCACGTTCAGCTCGGTTGTTGTCCCGGGGAGAACACATACGGTGGCGCCGTCGAGTTCTTTAGCGTTTTTCACGCCCAGCTTTTTGGAAACCAGAAAACCCTGACCGTCGTAATAATTTACCTGACAGAAATCAAGGCCCAGTGCAGTATCGCGACTAAGTGTCTGTGTACAGTTACGCATCAGCACATCAATTTCACCGGACTGTAATGCGGTAAACCGTGTTTTTGCTGTCAAGGGCGTAAATTTCACCTTGTTGGCATCACCGAATACCGCAACGGCAACAGCCCTGGCCGTATCAACATCAAGTCCCTTCCAGACACCTTTTTCGTCGGGTTTTCCCCAACCAAACAGGTCTCCGTTTACTCCAGCCTGAATAAAACCTTTGGCTCTGACATCTTCAAGAGTACCTGCTGTGGCCATTCCAAAGGTAAGGCATAATAGTACAATTGTTATAAAGCTTAATTTAATAAGTTTCATCTTTCTGTTCTCCTTTACAGTTAACGGGTTAACCTCCTGAGTCGAACAATACAACCGTCTAAATTTTATGGGTTTTTCATATGCTTATCAAACAAGCACGTTTTAGAAAGAATCTTCGCAGTATCAAGTGTGCTTGTGGTTCGCTTAATTCTGAAAAACTTTGACACCTGTCAACCAGCAGATAATATATTGAATTTTTTCTTTTTACATAAAGGCGTTACTTTTGCAAGCAGAAAGACTGGAGTGAAAATATCAGATCCGGATGGATCATCGTTCATCTGCTCCGATTGGTTCATCTGGGCCGTTACCAGGTTCTATTTTCCTTATGCTTGCTTCCGCAGGTAAGACTTCCTGAAAATCGTCGCCTTTTTTCAGGGAAATGCCGAGCTCCTTGAACTTTCTTGCAGATGAAAAAACCCTGCGCTCAAATGAACCGACAACCTGGTTGTATGTATTTGTACTTTTTTCAAGGTCTCTGCCAAGTCTGTTCAGGTGCTGGGCCATCATGTTCAGTCTTTCAAAAAGTTCCTTTCCCAGCTCGCTGATGACTTTGGCATTTTCTGCCATTGTTTCCTGGTTCCAACCATGGGCAACTGCTTTAAGAAGTGAAATAAGCGTTGTCGGCGTGGCAAGAATTACCCCTTTTGCAGTGCCTTCTTCGATCAGTGTGGGAATTTTTGCAAGAGCCGCGCTGAAAAAATTCTCGCCTGGAATAAAAAGAACAACAAACTCCGGCGCAGGCTGGAAGCCGGTCCAGTAACTTTTCTGGCCCAGCGTCTGTATATGGATCTGCACATGTCTCGCATGGTCGGCAAGCTTTTCTTCGCGCTTTATTTCGTCTTTTGCTTCCAGGGCTTCAAGGTATGCGGCCAATGGTACTTTGGCATCAACGACAACCTGCCTGTTTCCCGGAAGCTTGACGATCATGTCCGGCCGCATGGCTCCATCTTCAGTGCGGGCTGTCTGCTGTTCAAAAAAGTCGCACCTGTTCTGCATACCGGAAAGCTCCGCAACCCGTTTCAGTGTCATCTCGCCCCAGCGGCCCCTGACATGAGGCACCTGCAGAGCGCTTGCAAGTTTACCGGTCTCTTTCTGCAGCTCTTTCTGGGAGGTGGTCAGGGTTTCTATATGTTTTGCAAGACCGCCGAAGGCTTTTTCACGGTCACGCTCCATTGTTGAAACATGCTGGTCATATTTGTCCAAAGTCTCTTTCAGGGGTTGTACAACATTGCTTACCGCCTTGTTTCTGGCGTCCAGATCTGTTTTGGCAGAATCGATATATTTGGACAAAGTTGTTTTTGCAAGATCCAGAAAAGATTCGTTACTTTCCTTCAATACGCCTGTCGAAACCGCTTTAAAGGCGTCTGTCATATCAGTTCTGATGTTTTCAAGCATCCGGTATCTCTCCCGGGCTGCCGCAAGATCTTTTGACGCCTCAAAATACTTCTCATTCAACGACGCCATGCTTTCTTTTGCCTTTTCAAGGTCTTTAACAAGCTGCGCCGCAACTGCAGTGTATCTCAACCTGGCGATTAACCAGCCAATGACAAAACCGGCCAGAGCCGCCGGAACAATATAGGCATATAAATTAATTACAGACATTTATATTCCCCTGATTTTCCGCCTGACTTCTCAAGCAGTTTGATATTCGTTATGATCATCCCCCTGTCATGGGATTTGCACATATCATATATGGTCAGTGCACAGACAGAAGCAGCTGTCAGCGCCTCCATTTCCACACCGGTCCGGCCTTTAAGCCGTACTTCCGACCTTATCCCGATACAACTGTTTTTTTCATCAGGTATAAAGTCGATACTCACGTAAGTAATATTCAGGGGATGACACATGGGAATCAGGTCGGCTGTCTTTTTTGCCGCCATTACCCCAGCAATACGCGCGGCCTCCAGAACATTCCCTTTTTTGACCCTATTATCCACAATCTTTTCAAAAGTGTCTCGATTCATGGCAACAGTTCCGCCTGCCACAGCAATCCGAAGCGTCGACTCTTTTTCAGTAACATCGACCATCCTGACGTTCCCTTTTTCATCAACATGCGTAAATTCGGGCATTAGGCCCTCCCAGTAAAATTGCCGGTTTTATAAAAAGTCAAAATTGTGATGGCAAAGTAAAAAGTTTAAGCCCGGCTTAAAATTGGGGCGCGCAAATCATGAGGAATGAGGCGTACTGATAGTACGTCGAATGAACTCAGGATGTAGCGCAACACAGAAATTGGACTTTTTAGGAAGCCATCATATTTACTCATAATATTCGGTCTTGGTAGTAACAGTCGTTTTGACTGCATTAAGGGTATCTTCGAGCACCTGAATAACATTATCCCTTATATCACCTGCAACAGCCATCACCATCACATCATCTCCTATGCTAAGATCCCTGTCCTCGGCAATCTCTATCAGTATTTCGATGATGCCCGGTCTGTCTTTATTCTCAAGGATAACCCGTTTAAGCTTTTCATGATCCACGGCCACCCTCAGCCCTGTCACCTTGCGGCCGTCCCTTGATGTACTCCTGACCACTCCATTGTGGCATAAAATCATTCCAGCCTTATGAAAATCAGGAAGTTGTTTTATTTTTGTTATCATGTTTGAAACATTCATGTTTGCCCCTTTTTTATCATATTTTCCGCCACTTCAATGTCTTCAGGTGTATTAATGTTAAAAAACGACACCAGTTCAGGATCTTTTTTCCTCAACAGATCTTCCGGGATATTTTTTATGCGAAAATTTCTTATTGCGAGCTTGATCTTCAGTTTTTCCTTTTTCAGGCTTTGCGCCATTGATGTCAGGCACTGTTTTGAGTATACGGCACAAAGCGGCTCAATCCCTTTTTCCGTCTCAGGAAGAACAATATCGGTCTTTTCATCAATGCCGTCAAGAACAAGCTCCACAAGTTCCTTTTTAATAAACGGTGTATCACAGGCGGAAATAAAGGCATACCTGTTGGATGCAATGGCAAGCCCTGTATGAATACCGGTCAAAGAACTCCTGACCGGATATATGTCTGTGGCTATCTTGACATCAAAGGCAAGGTAATCGATTGGATCATTCGTGATAAGGATTATTTCATCAAAGAGTTCCCTGAACAGATCGTAAGTATAAGATAAAATAGTTTTTCCACCTATTTTTTCAAACGCCTTTTTAGCGCCTGAAAAGCGCGTATTCAGTCCACCGGCAAGAATAACTCCCGTACATTGATGTTCCATGTAAGAACCTTTTGAAAAAACGACAAATTTTATTCACAATCTTCCATCTCTCCTGCTATAAAAAAAAGAGGTGTCAAAAGCAAGGCAATTTAATGTAGACCCATAAAGATACACGGTAAATTCATGCTAATATTTAACCTGCTGAACCTGCGCAAGAATTTTCTGTCATTTTTAAGTAATCGAATACTGCCCGTATGCTAAAGTTGAGCTGTCGCATTTTCTGGGTAACACTGCGTACATTTTTACTTTTACTTACTGGGTATGTTATCCCTTGTGGGCGGCCTGTATGTGTTTTACCTGACCTTGGAAAATTTTCGGGCAAAACCCATATCTGTTGATTCAATTCAGGCAGCGCCGCGCTCACTCTTAAAGGCAGTGATGCTCAATACGCTCAACCCCCACCCGTATCTTTTCTGGATGACTGTCGGCGACCTGCTGATGCTGAAACAAAGCCGGCAAAGTAAAAATACCTTCTAATTCTTTACCACGCTTGAACTGTAAGCTATTTTGGGTTATTCATAATAGACTTAAGAATATTTTTTAATGTTGGATCTATTTTATTCATCAAAAAAGGTAAAAAATGAAAATCCTCATGGCATACTTCTCCCGGACAGGCTATACGGAAAAGCTGGCTCAGGCTATTGCCGACAAGCTTATTGCCAGGCGTCACAGCGTAGAATGGGAGGTGATCAAACCGGCTGTGTACTATTCATGGCTAAGGGAAATGGCACGAGACTGGCCCCGCTACCCTTCCATCGGACTATCTCTGCTGAGCAGTTCCTGGAGGAAACATCATATCAGGACATACAACCAGGTTGAAGAAGACATTCAGGCCCTGAAGTATCCCGATGTATCCCGATTCGACCGTATCTGTATCGGAGGCCCGAAATGGGGACAGATTTCTTATCCCATTGCCCGCTATCTCCAAACAGTTCGGGGTATTCGGGGAAAAAAGGTGGGATCATTCGCCACATTTGGCGGCTCGCCCCTGAAAGCATTCGAGATAGATCTCATACAAAAACCCGTAATACAGCTCCTGGGCCGCATGGGAGCCGAGGTTATTGCCAACGCCTATGTGTCGAGCGCTTACCACGAAGCCAGCCTGATGCCGATGTTCAGGCTCGTGAGCCTGCTGAGATTCGGAAGGCATGTCGAACATTTCATACTCGGAAGCAAATATGCAGACACCAGGATACAAAATTTCTGTGAAGATCTGCTGAAAAACAAAGGAGGAAAAGCCGATGCCCAAGTTTAGCGATACCGTCCTTTTCCATGTGTCGAAGTACAGCGACACGACCAAACAGGTAAAAAGATGTGTTTACGAGTCGGTTATAGATACCGGGTTTGCACCCCAGGTAGCACGGATTGCACAGGAGCTAGATGTTTCTGAGGATGTGATTCGAGAGAGTCTTTGGGACTTGGAAGGTGGGATCATTGT
>JAFDJC010000278.1 GCA_019307665.1 Deltaproteobacteria bacterium
TCCAATGAAAGATTTCCTTAAAGTCATGAAAGCCGTTTCCGATTCAAATCGGGTGAAAATTTTGAAGATGCTCCAACAGAAAACCATGTGCGTCTGTGAGCTGCGGGAGGCCTTACAACTGGCCCAACCAACTGTTTCCAAGCACTTAAAATTACTTGAGGATGCTGGATTGGTGGGTTCTTCTAAAGATGGAATATGGGTAAATTACAATCTCGCAGACGGCGCAAAAAGCCCTTATGTGGCTACGACTTTAGGAAATCTTAAGCACTGGCTAGATGATGACTCAGAGATTTCACAATTGATTGAAAAACTTCCTTCAATAAAGCGCGAAAATATTTGTAAAAAATAAATTTTTTTGCCCTTATTAAATAGCCAAATAGTAATGTAGCTATTAGTTTTCATTGCTTTTTTGGCGCTACATATCAAAATCGAAGTTGCTATGAAAGAACGCACCAAATTATTAATCATTATTTCCATATTTCTTGGCTGCTATTATATCCCCTGGGCGCATCCGATCATCCGGCAGTCAGGTCTCGAAGCGTTTATGATGCTTCAAGAATATGCCCGTGAGCACATCTTAACCTGTCTTATTCCGGCCTTTTTTATAGCCGGCGCCATTGCCGTATTCGTTTCCCAGGCCTCGGTTTTAAAATACTTCGGGGCAACAGCAAGAAAAATTTTATCCTATTCCGTGGCTTCTGTTTCCGGAACCGTCCTGGCGGTTTGTTCCTGCACGGTTCTCCCACTGTTTGCAGGAATTTATACCCGTGGTGCCGGAATCGGTCCTGCGACCGCATTTTTGTATTCCGGACCGGCAATCAATGTTCTGGCAATTGTCCTCACCGCTAGAATTTTAGGACTGGAACTGGGAATGGCCCGGGCAATAGGTGCTATCCTCTTTGCCGTGATCACCGGTCTTTTAATGGCATTTATTTTCAGAAAGGACGATGCGGCACGTTCTGCGGGAAAAATATATCTTCCGGACGAGAAAGAAAAAGGCCGCAGCCTCATGCAGGAGGGGCTTTTTATGTTAACCATGGTTCTTATCCTGGTTTTCGCAGCCTTTGCCAAACCGGCAGAAGGCTCAAGCAGTATCTGGCCCGCAATTTTTGCTGCAAAATGGTATATCACAGGTGGGCTTCTGATCATTCTTGCGGTGATAATCATGGCCTGGTTCACAAAAGAAGAGCGGGGCAATTGGGTGGAATCAACCTGGGGATTTATGAAACAGATTTTTCCCTTGCTGGGAGCGGGCGTTTTGGTGGCCGGTTTTATGCTGGGTCGGCCCGGACATCCAGCACTTATTCCGGAACACTATATACAGAGCCTTGTCGGCGGTAATTCGTTATGGGCAAACCTCTTTGCATCAGTCTCGGGTGCACTGATGTATTTTGCCACGCTCACGGAGGTCCCGATACTTCAAGGGCTCATTGGTGCGGGGATGGGAAAAGGGCCAGCCCTGTCGCTGTTGCTCGCCGGCCCAGCCTTGTCTCTCCCCAACCTGCTGGTCATAGGGGGTGTTATGGGCGTTAAAAAGACCGCTGCGTTTTGCGGTATCATCGTGATTTTATCGACCATTGCCGGAATGACCTATGGTTGGATATTTGGATAGCGAAGCCAAAAGCATGCCAACAGATGACATCGTGCAAAGCAAGGTCATTCAATGTATAAATGATATTCAGAAATAATTCAGTGGAAGGAGGATGACAAAATGGAAATTAAAGTAATAGGCCCAGGATGTGCCAAGTGTCATAAGACAGAAGAGATTGTAAGGGAGGCAGTTGCCGAGTCCGGCGTAGATGCCACAATTCAAAAGGTAACCGACGTCATAGAGATTGCAAAACAGGGGGTGTTTGGCACACCCGCTGTCGTAATCGATGGTGATGTGAAGTGCGTGGGAAAGATCCCAAAAAAAGAAGAAATCTTAAACTGGCTCAGGGCTCGCGCAAAAATGTGAATTTATTTTTGCGCGAACCCTTAGCAAATAGCAGGGATCAGGGGCCAGGGGTCTGGAGTCAGGGGTCAGGAAAAACCACTACCAGGGAGACAAATGAGATCAAACAAAAAATCCAATTATTTCATCTTATTTTTTACCGCTATCTTATTCGTAGCATTTACACAGCATGTATGCAGCAGTGAGAATAAACCTGTTGAAAATAATAAAAACATAGGTGAGACAACTGAGCACCAGGTTATTGTCTATTATTTTCACGGGAAATTTCGTTGCCGCACATGTAAACGAATTGAGCAACTGACAAAAGAAGCGGTTACAGAGTCCTTTGCAAATGAAATAAGAACAGGTCTAGTGGAAATGAAAGTGATAAACGTGGATGAAAAGGAAAACAGTCACTTTAGCAAGGACTACCAGCTATTCACAAGATCAGTTGTTATTTCAGATATTGTAACAGGAAAGGAAAAGCGGTGGAAAAACCTGCAGAAAGTCTGGGAACTGGTTCACAATGAGAGGGCGTTTAAAGAATATATCCGTAATGAAATTAAAGCATATCTTTCATAAAGGCAAAAGCTTATGACACCATTCATGATGGGCATGGCAATGGCTTTGTGGTTTGGCATCTTGACCTCAATCAGTCCCTGCCCGCTTGCAACCAACATTGCTGCGGTTTCCTATATTGGAAGCCAGATATCAACCCAAAGAGGCGTGTTTGTGGCAGGGGTGCTGTATATGTTCGGCAGGATGCTTACATATACAGTTTTGGGGGCGATATTGGTATCAAGTGCGCAGTCTGTTCCGGCTGTAGCAAATTTTCTTCAGAAGTATATGAATATTCTAATGGGGCCGTTTTTAGTTTTAATAGGACTCATTTTGCTGAACATCATTAAGTTTAATATGGGTGACGGCGCAGGAATTATTGCCAATAAGCTGCAGGGCCGAATCAAGCACTTTGGACTTCTTGGCGCTGGGTTATTGGGGATCATTTTTGCCCTTTCATTCTGCCCTGTATCTGCAGCCTTGTTTTTCGGAAGCCTGTTTTCAGTTGCAGTCAAAAATGAGTCCGGAATTATATTGCCTTCCGTTTATGGCATTGGCACGGCACTGCCGGTGCTGGGTTTTTCGATTTTGATGGGGATTTCAGCCAGGCTGGTATCCAAGGCGTACAACAAGGTAGCAGTATTTGAAATCTGGGCCAGAAGGGTAACTGCAACGGTATTTATAATTGCAGGCGGATATTATTGTGTTACCTATTTGCCGGGAGCGTTTTGAAAGAACAGGCGTTTAAAGGAGCCGTCTCATGCTGCTAAAAAGCTACAAAAAGAACATCAGACCTAAATGTAATTCCAACTTTCAATCTCTTCACTGTATCGCCCATCTTGATGAAGATACTGGAGAAACGCTCCCTTATCCCTATAGTTGCATAGATAACATGGCTAACTGGTTTTAAAAACTACAGTAATAGACTTAACTAGCTTTTTATACACGCTACTGGAATTCACTCCAAGTGACATCCTGAAAACAGTTAAAAACGGCCATGTTATTTGTCAGATGCCGCAATGGCAAGAGGTTTGCTCACCTACACTTTGCCAGATGACAAGATTTATTAAATCTTACATCTGGCATTCACAACCTACTCTATGCGCCAAACTCTAACACCATTATTCGCTTGGTCTACCCTAATACTGAACTTTTTCCCGGTCCTTTTTCCATGATGGTGTGAAGAAGTCCAAACATTGCGCTTTAACTTATAAAAGAGTTCACCATCTTCTGCCTGGATAAACACCGAATCTCCTACTTTCATATCAGGCCAAGGGTATTTGATTTTCATTGAATATCCTTGCAAGAAATTACCACTAATGTCACTTTCCCCTGTTAATCAAATACTCTATGGTAAAGTCTCTTCGGGCAAAAGATGCAGGGAACGGAATCGGCATTTGAAATGAAGAGTGCAAATCAAGGTGATCAAACTGCAAGATGTGGCTGCCATACGAGGCAATCTGTCCGGTATCCGGCATGAAAGCAGTTAAATAAATTTGTGTTCTATACAGTCGGCCCTCTTGATCGTAGTTTGCGGAGAAAACGGAGCGGAAAGTTTCTTTGTCGATATAAAGAAAAACGGAGCGGAAAGTTTCTTTGTCGATATAAAGAACCCGCTTGCTGTAAACATAATTCTTATCCAGCTTGGTCATCTGAAGGACATAACAGGGCCGGCGCATAAACTGAGCTTCTCTTAATGCATAACCGTTTTTGGAATCAATCCATACTTTTCCCGTGTTATACTCCACAGGCATCAGATACTCACGCTCTTCAATGATTTCAAATTTGTAAGGATATCTTTCGGGAGTAATCTTTTGCGAGATAAGAGAAAGATCATCGTAAGTCAAATCGCCGGAGGGAT
>JAFDJC010000087.1 GCA_019307665.1 Deltaproteobacteria bacterium
TTCGATTATTGCAGGCTTCTTGTGCTGGCGCACCCAGACAACGAGTTGTCTGGGCCACCCGAGTAAGCGGCAGCTATTTTTATTTGAAGTATAAAAAAAATGGGGAAAGTCCTGGAAAAAATATCTATTGACATAGCTTGCATCAACTGGTATGACCTCTTACCACAGGACCAGGACGGAAAATTATGGATAAATAAAAATGATTGTTAATAATGATAAACCATTAAGACCGGCGCAGTTTACCGAAGAGAAGATACTGACGTCGATTTTGGACAAAACATTTTCGCCTGGATCAAATTTGCCCAGTGAAAGAGTGCTGGCGGAGAAGCTCGGGGTTACCAGGCCGACTGTCAGAGAAACCCTTCAGGGACTTGCAAAGGAAGGTTGGATTGAGATCAGGCACGGAAAGCCGACCCGGGTTAATGATTACTGGGAAAAGGGCGGTCTTGGTATGCTCGGGACAATGGCAAAGTATGCCGGGTTTCTTCCGGAGGGTTTCATTACAAATCTTCTGGAGTTCAGGCTAAACCTTCTTCCGTCCTGCGCTCAGGCCGCAGCGGGTAATGCACCTGATATATTTATAGAACACCTGGGCCGGGCAAAGGAGCTGAGAGACGATTCAAACGCTTTTGCATTGTATGACTGGGAACTCCAGGAGCTTATGGTAAAGCATTGCAGGAATATTATTTATCCTCTTGTACTGAATGATTTCAGTGAGGTTTATAAAAGGCTGGCATCTTTGTATTTTAGCCTTGAAATTGCAAGAAAATCGTCTTGCAGATATTATGAGGCATTTCTTGCAGCGGTTCAAGATAGCGGAAAGGGTGTCGAAAATATAGTACGTGGCGTATTTGAAGAGAGTATTAGAATCTGGAACCAGGTCCAGACATAATAAGGCCGGATAAATAAGGCCGGATAAAATAAGGAATGGTTAAATGAAGTCAAATCAAGCAGGTCAAGCAGGTCAAGCAGGTCAAATTGACGAACAGTGGGATTTAATCGTAATCGGCGGGGGAATTACAGGAGCTGGTGTTTTCAGAGAGGCTGTTCGAATGGGATATAAAACACTTCTTGTTGAACAAAAGGATTTTTCCTGGGGAACATCGAGCCGTTCTTCTAAAATGGTTCACGGTGGACTGCGGTATATGGCTCAGGGGAAATTTTTACTGACAATGACCTCTGTCAGGGAAAGGGAAAAGCTTTTAAGGGAAGCGCCCGGATTAGTTGAAATCCTGGAAATACTTATACCGGTCTACAGTGACCAGAAGCCCGGTAAACACACCCTGAGTCTGGGACTTTCAATTTATGGGCTTATGGCTCTCGAAAAACAGCATACCTACTTTAATAAAAATGAATTTTTAGCGATTGTACCTGATATAAAAAAGGCAGATTTTGTCGGAGGCTTTCAATTTCTTGATGCCCAGGTGGATGATTCAAGGCTTGTTTTGAGACTCATCAATGAAGGTATTGCATCAGGTGGGAGAGCAGATAATTATACCGAGGTTACGGAGATAGTAAGGGATGCCGAAAGGATGGTTTCAGGAGTAAGGGTGAAAGATGCGGAGACAAAAGAAGAAAGAATATTTTCAACCAGGGCAGTTATCAATGCCACCGGTTCATGGGCTGAAACCTTCCATCCGTCTCCAAAACCCAATCTTCATTTGCGTCCGTTACGCGGAAGCCATTTGATTTTACCCAAAGACGCTCTTCCCATCAGCCGGACTATCAGCTTTCTTCATCCTGATGACAAAAGGCCTGTATTCGCAAGTATATGGGAAGGCCGCATACTGATAGGTACGACTGACCTTGATCATGATGAAGATCTTTCAAAAGAACCGTCTACAACAAGAGAAGAGGTGGAGTATCTGCTGGATGGAATTAATGCGTATTTTCCTGACCACAAACTGACTGCAGAGGACTGTATTGCAACAATGGCCGGTGTAAGGCCTGTTTTAAGTGAAGGAAAACTGGATCCGTCAAAAGAGTCACGGGAAAATGTCGTATGGTCGGATAAGGGGCTGGTGACGGTTACTGGAGGCAAGTTGACAACTTTTAGAAAAATGGCTTTTGATACTTTAAAAACCACTTCTCCGTTTTTGCCGAAGCCAGGTAAAAAAGTAGAAAACGAACCGGTATTCGCTGAAATTAATGGAATGTCGGAAAACAGTGATGCTGTGTCAGAGGTTGTAATGCGACGACTTTGCGGTAGATATGGAAAGGCAGCGGAAGAACTTATTAAAATGTCTTCACCCGATGATTTGACCCAGATTCCAGGCACCAATACACTGTGGGCTGAGATACCGTTTACTGCTAAATATGAGAATGTGAGGCATCTAGAAGATCTGCTTTTAAGACGTGTACGGATCGGTCTGCTTTTGCCCGAAGGCGGAAAAGAGTATCTTGACAAAATACAAAAGCTTTGTAAAAGCATATTGCCATGGGATGAAAAGCGATGGGAAGAAGAAAAGAAAGCGTATTTAAAGTTGTGGCAAGAGGCCTATTCTGTTCCAAAACTTAATTAAAAGGAGGATGGAGCTGTGGAAAAACCTATTCTTTCTATAGATTGCGGTACTCAGAGCCTGCGAGTTTTGCTTTTTTCGGAAAAGGGCGAGCTTCTCGACAGGACTCAGATCAAGTATGAACCATACTACAGTGAGAGGCCGGGTTGGGCTGAAAAGAATCCTGATGTATACTGGCAGAGTCTTTGCGATGGATGCAGGGAACTTAAAGAAAGGAATTCACAGTTATTCGAAAACATAGCCGGCGTTGGTGTCACAACACAAAGAGCAACAATGATTAATCTGGATAGCAAAGGCGATGTGTTGAGACCTGCAATAATATGGCTTGATCAGCGATCTGCTGAACCGAATTACAAACCATATCCTCCAATGAAAATGATTTATAAAATTGTAGGAATGGATGAAGCCATTGAGAAGACCCAAAGGGACGGGAAATGTAACTGGATCATGCAGAATCAGCCGGAAATTTGGGCGGCAACACATAAATACCTTCAAGTATCAGGCTTTATAAACTTTCGCTTAACAGGAGAGTTTAAAGACTCAATAGCTTCACAGATCGGGCATATCCCATTTAATTATAAAAAAATGGAATGGGGAAAAGGAAGGCAGCTCCCAAATCTTTTTTTCCCTGTCGAAAAAGAAAAACTTCCGGATCTTGTAGGTCCTGGAGAACAGCTCGGAAAAATATCAAAAGGCGCCTGTCTGGAAACGGGTATTCCTGAAGGCACTCCGGTTATTGCCTGCGGATCCGACAAAGGATGCGAAACCATCGGCATGGGCGTTGTGGATCAGACAATGGCAAGTCTCAGTTTCGGTACAACGGCTACTGTCCAGACAACAACTGCGAAATATTTTGAAACCCTTGCATTTTTGCCTCCCTATCCCGCACCGATACCAGGCCATTATAACCCTGAAGTAGAAATCTTACGAGGATACTGGATGATAACGTGGTTCAAAAATGAATTTGCCCACAAGGAAGTCCAGGAGGCGGAAAGCAAGGGAGTCGCGCCGGAAGAAATGCTGAATAATCTTCTCAAACAATCGCCTCCGGGCTCAATGGGTCTGGTGGTCCAGCCATACTGGAGCCCGGGTCTTAAAGAGCCTTCAGCCAAGGGCGCAATGATAGGTTTCGGAGATGTGCATACCAGGGCTCATGTTTACAGGGCTGTTATCGAAGGCCTTGCATTTGGATTGCTTGAAGGGCTGCATAAAATGGAGAAAAAAGGGAAGCAGAAGGTGAATAAACTTGCGGTATCAGGAGGGGCTTCCCAAAGTGATGAAATTTGTCAGATTTCAGCAGATATTTTTAACCTTCCTCTGGTCAGGGGAAAGACATGGGAGACCTCAGGTCTTGGTGCGGCAATTGTTACGGCTGCCGGTCTGGGAGTCTATCCATCTGTCGGGGCTGCCATTAAAAATATGGTGGGCTATAAAAAGATATTCGAGCCCGACCGAAAAAATGCAAAAATTTACCAGGAGCTTTTCGAACGGGTTTATAAAAATATATATAAGGCACTTTGTCCGCTGTATAAAGAAATAAGAGATATTACCGGTTATCCTGAGAAATAGTGGAGGAAAACATGTTTACCAAGCAATCATTCCAACCTGACTGGTGTGAAAAACCGCCAAAAAAGAAATCATACCGATCCATATTTAAATGGGGCAATCCTAATGAATTCAAACACCCGAATAGCGCCTGGTATGAGATGATCAAAGAAGAGTTCGGACTTACGGATGAGGATTTTGAAAAACCTCAATCTGAAGGAAATGAGAAGGTTGAAATAGATCAAAAAATTAAATTACCGAAGAAAAAGATCAATGCGTTTATTGATATTGTCGGGGAGAAAAATGTATCGACAGATGATTACAGCCGGGTAAAATACAGTCATGGCAAAACGGTTGATGAGGCAATAGAATTAAGGCGCAACCTGGTTAGAAATGTTCCTGATATCATTGTGCACCCAAGGGACAAAAAAGATGTACTAAAGATTGTTAAATACTGCAATAAACAGAAACTCCCTGTTTATATATTTGGCGGCGGCTCGTCGGTGACCTTTGGACTCAATACACCCAAAGGCGGTGTAATGCTTGCCATGGGTACACATATGAATAAGCTGCTGTCAATCAATGAGCAAAACCAGACGGCAACAATGCAGCCCGGTATTTTCGGCCCTGCCTACGAAGAGGCGTTAAACAATCCGCCTAAACGGTTTAATGTGGAAAGGCAATATACCTGTGGTCATTTCCCTCAATCATTTGAATATTCTACGGTCGGGGGATGGGTTGTAACGCTCGGTTCCGGACAGGCTTCAACGTACTATGGAGACGCATATGATATTGTCCTCAGCCAGGAATATGTGACGCCTGCAGGAATTATTAAAACCCATGACTATCCCGGCACCGCCACCGGTCCGAAAATAAACGACATCATGAAAGGGAGCGAGGGATCATTCGGTATCCTGGTGGAATTGACCATGAAGATATTCCGGCACATGCCTGGAAATCGTCAACGATTTGCATTTATGTTCCCATCGTGGGATGCGGCTGTTGAGGCCAGCAGGGAGATTCTTCAAGGAGAATTCGGAAAGCCTGCGGTATACAGAATAGCCGACCCTGAAGAAACAGAAGTAGGGCTCAAACATTTCGGAGTGCAGGGTACACCAATAGACAGCCTTGTTAATCTTCGCGGTTTTAAACCCATGAAGCGATGTCTGTGCCTGGGGACAGTAGAAGGCGAGAAGGATTTTACCAAACATGTGAAAGACCATATCGCAAAGGTATGTAAGCAATACGGTGCAATGACACTTACCGGATTCGCAACTATGCTGTGGGAAAAGACCCGGTACAAGGAACCCTACATGCGGGAAGACCTCATGGATTACGGTGTCATTATCGATACGGTTGAATCGGCAGTGACCTGGGATAACCTGCACCGGCTACATCAGGGTGTACGCTCGTATATTAAAAAAAGACCCGGAACAATATGTATGACACATGCATCGCACTTTTATCCCCAGGGGACCAATCTCTATTTTATCTTTATCCTGAAGATGATGGACCTTAAAAGCTATCGGAAATTTCATGACGGCATACTTGATGCGATTCTCAAACATGGCGGATCCATCAGTCATCATCATGGTATCGGCAAATTATTTGCACCGTTGATGACGAGGCATCTTGGCAAGGAGCAGATGGCTGTTTTAAGGGTGCTGAAGAACCATTTTGACCCCAACAATATCATGAACCCCGGGGGACATCTCGGGCTTGATTAAGTAGAAATCGCAAGCCTTTTTTGCATGTTTATCAAACCAAAAAGGTTTCTCCAACCCTTGGCACCACCGCATCAAATCCATTTTCGTTTAAAAAACTACCAAAAGCAACCGACTGGTTTTCTTCCCCATGGACAACAGCAATTTTTTTAATCCTCAAATCTGACTCTTTTAAAAATCGCAACATTTCATGTTTGTCGCCATGGGCTGAAAAACCCCCGAGTTCAACAACATGGGCTTTTAACGGGTATTCCTTGTTTAAAAAGCGGATCATCGGGGGTGCTCCTGCTCTGCCTCTTTCTTCATAGGCCAGGCCCTGCTCCAGGATGCGGCGGCCTAGAGTGTGGTTGGCCATATATCCAACGATCAATATGGTGTTGTTCGGGTTGTGGATTTTATACCGAAGATGGTGCAGAATACGACCGGCCTCACACATACCGGATGCCGAGATAACGATATGCGGCTTTTTTTCCTTCATCAGCGCCATTGACTCTTCAACGGACTTTGTGAAATTGACCTGGTCAAACAAAAATGGGTTTTTACCTTTTTGCAGAAAAGCAGCATGGGTTTCCTGGTCATAAACTTCGGGGTGCTCACCGAATACGGCAGTCAAATTGGTGGCCAGCGGGCTGTCGACATAGATCGGGATACGCGGTACCTCGTTATTATCATAAAGTTCATGCAGTACATACAACAACTCCTGTGTCCGGCCGAAAGCAAAAGAAGGGATCAGTATCGAACCACCCCTATCCAGGGTATCGAGCAGGGTTTCTTTTAATTTGGGTCGCAGGTCGATTACCGGTTCATGCAGGCGGTCGCCGTAAGTACTTTCCATAATCATCAAATCAACATCCAAATGCTCTTTTGCAAAGTTTTTTGCAGGATCTTTTAGTATTGGCTTGCCAAAGCGTCCGATATCACCTGTATAGCAAATGGTGCGGAGTCGACCGTTGGCTTCATGAGTTATCATGCTGATGGCTGACCCCAGAATGTGACCGGCCTCGTAAAAAGTATTGGTCAGGTTTTTACCGACTTGCAGCGGGTTGCGGTAAGGCACCCCGTCCATACATGACAGGGCCTGCTCAGCATCTTGGGCAGTATACAGCGGTTCCACCCCTTGGAGATGATGCTTGTGAATCAGTTCGTCAATGACATCGGCATTCAATCTATGGCGATTGGTTTTTAACAGTTTCTTAATCTCATTTTTTTCACGATTGCCGATTTTTTTATGGTTTTTTCCTGTTCTTATTTGTGACAGGGCACCGCGGACGGTTTTATAGTTGAGATACTGGGCATCCGATTCCTGAATATGGGCTGAATCAGGCAAAAGGTAGTGGCAGGCTCCTGCCGTAGCCCTTGTGCAGATCACACGCCCGTTGAAATTCGACCGGGTCATCAATGGGATACGGCCTGAATGGTCTATGTGAGCATGAGACAGGATAATATTAGTTGCAACTGCCGGATCAAATGGAAAGACTCGATTTTTTTCAGCGGTTTCTTTCCTTCGTCCCTGAAAAAGTCCGCAGTCCAGCAAAATATTGTCATCACCGGTGCTCATCAAGTGCAGTGAACCGGTCACTTCTCTTACCGCGCCGTAAAATGTAACGTGCATAAGACTTCTCCTGGTATCAGTAGAGATTTAGATCCAAATTTAACTGTTAGCTGATACTTTTCTTTGTAGATGCAACAGGCCGGGATTGCAAGTTGTTTGTGCATGAAATACGCTAATGTTTAGGGTTGACTTAATATACCAAATAGGTATATTAATTATACCATGGAATTTGAATTTGATCCAAAAAAATCAAAGTATAATAAGAAAAAGCATGGCATTGATTTTATTGAAGCCCAGGCGCTTTGGGAAGATCGAGATTTGTTGGAGATTCCCGCAAGAACGATAGATGAAAAGAGATTTTTAATTGTTGGAAAAATAGGAGCAAAATACTGGTCAGGGATTATCACATATCGTGATGAGAGTGTTAGAATTATCTCCGTGCGTCGGGCAAGAAACGAGGAGATTGAGCTATATGAAAGCTAAAGACTTTGACAAAAAGTTTGAAGAGGGCGGGAGCATTATTAAGCATCTGGATCTTTTAAAGGCCAGGCGACCTGAGCAAGAACAAAAAAGAGTCAATGTTGATTTTCCGCTTTGGATGATTCAGTCTCTTGATAAAGAGGCTAAACGGCTTGGTGTTCCCCGGCAGTCAATTATCAAGATTTGGCTTGCAGAAAGATTGCAGAAGTCCTCAGTCCTGTAAAAAACAAAGGGCGAACATAAATGTTCGCCCTTGCATGTTTTGGTTTAAGATTTTAAAGACATCCGGTGTTGTCTTTTAAAACACTATTTTCAGGCCATCACTTTTCCCACACAACCGGCTTTTTCTGACTGTACCAATCGTCGGCAAAAGCACCATAGGCGTCTTCGAGCGTGGCGCGTTTAATTTTCATGGTCGGTGTTAGAAAGCCGTTGTCCGGTAGCCACTCGGTTTTGGCAACAGCCAGGAAGGCCAGATGCTCGTGATGCGGCAGAGAGCTATTCACTGTCTTGAAATGCTCCTCAAGTTCGCTTTCGATGGCTGATTTTTCTCCCCGCTCAAGTCCTTCTCTGGCATCTTCAGACAGCATCACCACCCCGTACGGTTGCGGGTAACCAGTCCCGCTTACGCAGCAGGCTTCCACGCGCGGATGGTTCGAAAGAAGGTTTTCAATGGGAGCCGGTGCAACATATTTGCCCTTTGATGTCTTGAATATTTCTTTGGCCCGGCCAGTGATTTTGAGACGTCCCTTCTCGTCGATTTCTCCGAGATCGCCTGTTTTGAGAAAGCCATCTTCGGTCAAGTCCTCTTTGGTTTTCTCGGGCATCTTGTAGTATCCCATCATGGTACCTATGCTTTTAACGAGAATCTCGCCTTGTTCGCTGATTTTCTGTTGCACGCCGGGAACTGGTGAACCCACGTAACCGGCCCGAACTTCACCGGGCTTTGTGATATGTGAGTAGGAGAAATTTTCGGTCATTCCATAGCCTTCAAGCAGCTCGAGCCCCAGGTTTCGATACCATTCGATAACTTCTTTAGGGATCGGTGCCGAGCCGGAACCGGCAAATCGGACATGATTCAGTCCAAGTTGGGTGAGGATCTTCTTTTTAACAATGCCTTTGAGAATCGGAATTTTAAGCAGTTTATTGAGCTTCTCCGGCGGCATTTTTTTGAAAACACCGAGCTGGAACTTAAGCCACAGCCGCGGCACTGAGATGAACAGGGTGGGGCGGGCCCGTTGCAGATCCTGAATAAATGTGTCGAGGCATTCGACAAAATACATTAGGAAACCGGCATAAAACGAGTGTGCCTCTACGACCCAGCGCTCAAATGCGTGCGACATAGGGAGATATGACAATACGCGATCATCTGAGTTTGTGTTTAGAAATTCCGTGACACCCTTGGCACACTGGTGCATTGAGCCAAAGCTAAGCATGACTCCTTTGGGCTTGCCGGTACTTCCGGATGTATAGATGATAGTCGACACTTCGTCGGGGGAGCGTTCTGCCGGCTCAGTGAGCGGTTCATGTTTAGCAACTATGTCATCCCACTGTTCATGGTCATTATCAGGAGCAAGGGGGAAAGCGATCATTTGCAGACCGTCGGGTACGCCTTTCTTCATATCGTCCCATATCGGATCGAGCTTGCCGACAAAGAGGAGCTTCGATTCCGAATGCTCTATCGTATACTGGACAATGTCAGCTGTAAGAGTCGGAAAAATTGGAATGCTGACATGCCCTGCCATCCATATGGCCAGGTCCGCCATGACCCAATGGGCACAGTTTTTAGAACAGATTGCAATATGGCTGCGTTCGGGAAAGTCGAGGCTTTTTAGATAAGCGGCCATGCGACGGGCTTCAAGAATTGCCTGTCTCCAAGTCCAGGTCTTAACATTTGCATCACCGCCTCCCATCGGTTGAGTAAAGTACATTTGATCCGGAGCGTTTTTTTCCCAGTAGTAGGCGCATTCCAGTAAGTTTTTACTGTCAGTCATGGGTTTCATTATTTTCCCCCTCATGTTTTTAAATGGTTTTATGTTTAAAAACCTGATATAGCCATCGTTTTTTATTTCTATATTGAAAAAGCGATTATGTGTCAAGTAGAATAGTTATGAAAAATTTTAACGACATAGACAGGATATCGGGAAGGTTCATGGCTTAATGAAATCGGTTTTTGATTGATCCAGTAGATACACCACGGGTATTCTGACTTGAAATGTTTTAGCTGTTTGATTAATGTCTTAAGCTGATACTGGATGAATAGATTTATTTGAGGTAATGAATGACAGAGGTCATGGTAAGTAAAACTGAAATGCAAACAGTGGGTGATGTGCCGGTCGAAATTTTCTGGATCCTAACAGAAGATGGGGCGGAAATCGCTGTCAGTCATATTCAAACAGAACATCCTGTGGTGGCTGTAAACTCGGTGATTCTCCTTCATGGAACTTATTCCAAAAGAAATTTCTGGCTGTCTCCCAAGGGTGTCGGACTGGGTTCGTTTTTGGCTGAATCCGGATTCGACGTCTGGATTCCTGAATTGAGGGGACATGGCCTGTCGCCAAAAAATGAAAATTTTTCCGACATCACTGCTGAACAGCAGATTCGATATGACATTCCGGCCATCCAGCAGTATGTTCATAGCCGGTCGGGGACTGGCCAATCGTGGGTGGGACACTCTTTTGGCGGTGTTTATATTCTTGGTGCACTTTCCTGCCAATGGCTTGATCAAAATATCATGTCGCATCTTATAACTTTTGGAAGCCAGATTTCAAAGGGAGAGTCTTTCCTGAAGATTCCCGGCGTCGCATGGGCCTGTTCGTTGATTTTAAAGCAACTCGGATATTTTCCGGCGCCCAGGCTGGGGTTGGGGCCTGAAGTTGAGGCAGCAGCTGCAATGATTGAAGTGATCGGATGGAAAAAATTTCTTGGAAAATGGACAAACTCCAAAGGTTTTTGCTATTGGGACGGCATGGGCAGGATTCATATTCCTGTTGACGCGTTTGCAGGTGCTGCTGATAAAAACGATTCTCCCGAGGGGTGCCGAACGATGTTTGACAGTATCGGCAGCAAAAATAAAACCTTTACAATTTTGGGAAAAAAGGACGGTTTTCTTGTGGATTATGATCACACAGGTATGATTGTCAGCAAAGAATCAAAAGAGGAAATCTGGCCCATGGTGGCCCGTCTGTTGCAACGATAACCGGCTGTGCCGATTACAGTTCATAATCGTAATCTTACTCTTAATCATAATCTCAACAAGTTGCAAGAGACAGATAACAGGACTTTCCCCATTTTTTTTATACTTCAAATAAAAATAGCTGCCGCTTACTCGGGTGGCCCAGACAACTCGTTGTCTGGGTGCGCCGGCACAAGAAGCCTGCAATAATCGGAAATAAACGATTGAAGACAGACAAACTTGGAAAAATCAAAATGAGAAGGAAATATATCGTCAAAAACTTCTTTTGTTAATCCCTTCTCGC
>JAFDJC010000279.1 GCA_019307665.1 Deltaproteobacteria bacterium
CTGTATGGCAGTCTGCATGATCTGATCAAG
This sequence comes from Deltaproteobacteria bacterium, assembly GCA_019307665.1. GTDB lineage: Bacteria > Desulfobacterota > Desulfobacteria > Desulfobacterales > SURF-7 > JAFDJC01. The sequence continues at coordinate 31 of JAFDJC010000279.1, forward strand.
GGTCTGGTGGAGTCCTGAATAGATCACTTCCATACCCGCATCCCTTAAGGCAAGGGCCACAATTTTTGCTCCCTTGTCATGACCATCCAACCCTGGTTTTGCGATCAGTACCCGAATTTTGTTTTTGGTTTTCATAAGTCATCTTCCTTTATGTCTTGCCCTTTAATCATTGCCCCTAAAAACGCAGATTTTATTGACCACAAGTTCAGCAGCACTCAGGGGATCCATTTCATGGGACTGAATATTCTTTAAAACCTTCATATATTCTTCTGATGTTTCCATGAATGAAAGTATTTTATTTAAGGTGAGATCTTTTAAGAGTGATTTGAAATAAAACTTTTCAATCTCAGTTATTTTTTGGTCAAGAAGACTGTTCTTTTTCATAAAATCAAAATGGGATAAAAAGGTGTCGGCAAGTTCCTTAACCCCGGTTCCATCCCGGGCGATGGTTTTCAGCACTTTGGCTGTCCAGTTTGTTTTAGCCGAGTTTATTTTAGATGGCTTGCGCATGTTGATCATCATTGTAAGATGGTGTACTAACTCATCCGCACCAGGTTTATCACTCTTGTTAACAATAAAAACATCCCCTGTTTCAAGAATGCCGGCCTTGACCGCCTGGATGCCGTCTCCAGTTCCCGGGATATTGACAATCCCGGTTGAATGGACAATGGTGGCGATATCAAATTCTCCCTGGCCGGCCCCCACGGTTTCAATAATAATAATTTCATATCCCATGGCATCCAGGACAACGGCAGCATCTTTTGTTGCTCGTGAAAGGCCACCCTTTTGGCCCCTCGACGCCATGGACCGGATAAACACTTTTTCATCTGTTGCATGGCGCTGCATGCGCAGCCGGTCTCCTAAAATGGCGCCGCCTGAAATCGGGCTTGTGGGGTCCACAGCAATGACAGCGATTTTAATGTCAAGTTTGCGAAACTCCAGGATCAGTGCATCAATCAGGGTGGATTTGCCCGCGCCGGGAGACCCGGTGATGCCGATGATAAAGGCATTGCCGGAATGGGGATAGAGAAGTTTTAGCATCTCAAATGCCGATGGATCGCAGTCTTCAATGAGACGGATCATCCTTGCTCCGGCAATCTTACTCCCTTCCAGTATGTCCTTGATTTCAGGCACTCTTTTTTTCTTCTTCCTCTTGTGCTAATTCACTTAAAACCGCGTTTTTCCCTTTGATAATGTGCTGGCGTACGAGTTGTTCAACCTTTTTGCCATCACGATTCTTAATGGCGTCAAGCATTTTAACATGGTCGTCATTGCTCTGAAGGGCATATTCATACTGCTTCAGGATAATCTGTCTGAATCTTGAGATCTGGGCCCGAAGCTGGTTGATCATTTTGATAAGTTTCGGGCTTTTGCTCAAGCTGTAGAGAAGATCATGGAATTGAGTATTAATTTTTTGAAGTTTGTCACTGTCTTTTTTTAATTCAAGGCATTTCTGGAATTCCTTCATCTTTCTTTCTAAAGGAAGCAGGTCCTTATCTTGATGGTTTTCGGCTGCAAGCCGTGCCGCATAGGCTTCAAGAACACTCCTGATACCAAAGGTCTGCTCAATATCAGCTTTTGTCAGGGTGACCACCTGGAATCCGCCTGAGGGGATTTTTTCAATCCAGTCTTCTCTTTCAAGCTTGTGCAAGGCCTCGCGCAACGGTGTCCTGCTGATACCCAGCATGTCGGCAATCTTGCTTTCAACAAGCCTTGAACCCGGTTCAATGGTCTGGTCAATGATGGCATTTTTCAAATACTCAAATACATCATGGCCTAAGGAATTTCTTTCCTTAAAATTGTTATTCAATTTAATTTGGTTCATTTGGTTCATTTGGATAAAAATTCCCTTGCAATTGTGGTCTGTAAGACTTCATGGGTTCCGCCTCCGTAAAGCAGAAATCGGTTGTCCCTGTAATATCTTTGTACGGAATACTCCATGGAGTATCCATATCCCCCGAAAATCCGCATGGCTTCATCAGAAGCGCTGCAGGCAGATTCAACAGTAAAGTACTTGGCCATGGAAGCAAGATTGAGACATTTTTCACCCTGGTCAATCATGTGGATTACCTTGTCCACCATGAGTTGGCCAGCCTCAAGGTTTACCGCCATATTGGCGATTTTTGCCTGGATAAGCTGGTATTTGCTGATGGGCTTTCCAAACTGTTCCCGTTCTTTGCAATACTTAATGGAATCATCCATGGCAGCCCTGTGAAGCCCAAGGGCTAAAGCTGCAGTCATGATTCTGATTTCAGCCAGGATTTTCAAAAGCACAGCCAACCCCCGTCCCTCCTCTCCCAATCTGTACTCAACAGGCACATGGCAGTCTTTAAAATATATTTCCGATAAGGAAGAGGTTCTGGTACCCAGAAGATCAAATGGCTTGGAAAATGAAAATCCGGGAGTAGAAGAAGGAACAAGGAAAAAGGCCAAACCTTTTATCCCGAGGGAAGGGTCAGTCTGGCATAAAACTGTATGAAAATCTCCTTTGGGGCCGCTGGTGGACCATGTTTTCATGCCATTAATCACATAACCGTCTTTAGTTTTTTCAGCCCTTGTCCGCACCGCACTGAGGTCTGATCCGGCATTAGGTTCGGTGAGCTGAAAAGCACCTATTTTATCACCTTTAAGGGCAGGATAAAGAAATTCCTCATGCATTTCTTTGGTGCCATAAAGATACAGGCCATTGGTTCCCATCAGACATTGCATGGCAGTAGTGGCAGCAAGGCTCATCAAACCCCTTGCAAGCTCCTGCATGGCAATACAGTAAAGGGTTGTATTTCCCCCGGAACCACCGCTTTTTATGGGATATCGGATGCCAAAAATTCCCATTTTCCCAAGTTTCTTAAAAAGATGCTGGGGGAATTCACCTCTATTGTCATATTCCGTTGCAATGGGAATAACTTCCTTGTCAACAAATTCTGCCATGGTAAATCTTACCATGTCTTCGGCATTGGATCTGATTTTATTAGGCCTAATTTTATTAGATTGGGTTTTATTAGATTGAGTCATGATGCACCTCCGAAAGACAGCTGCTTTATGAATTCCGGTACAATTTCATGCACATCTCCGACAATGCTCCAGTTTGCCAGTTTAAAAATAGGAGCCAAAGGATCATTGTTGATGGCAATGATATAGCGTGATCCCATCATGCCTGCCGTGTGCTGGACAGCACCTGATATTCCGCATGCAATATAGATTTCAGGCCGGATGGTCTTTCCAGTCTGGCCTACCTGGGTATCAGGGGGAAGAATATCCTGCTCAGCAATTAAGCGGGTACAGGCAACCTCACCTCCGAGGAGATCAGCCAGTTCTCTGAGCATGGCAAAGCCTTGTTCTCCATTTACGCCTCTTCCGCCTGCTACAATTACTTTTGCATCTGAGATATCAGTTCCCGGTTTTTTTTCTATTACACTTTCAAGAATTTTTGTTCTGATATCTTCTTCTTTTAGAGAAACTTCATGTCTGATAAGATTTGTACTGCTCACTTTGCAGGGCTTTGCCTCCATGACCCCCGGTCTTACAGTTGCCATTTGCGGGCTTGCGTATTTACAGACAATGGTTGCCATGACATTCCCACCAAAAGCAGGTCTTGTCTGGAACATGAGTTTTTCATCAGGATCAATGGCAAGTTCTGTGCAGTCTGCCGTAAGACCTGTGCCCACACGCCTTGAAACCCTTGGTGCCAGGTCACGGCCCAGAGCAGTTGCCCCCATCAGTAAAATATTTGGTTTGTAAGTAAGAACAAGATCTTCTATAACATTAGTATATGCGATAGTCCTGAAATTTTCCAAAACATCATCTTCAACAAGGTAGACATTTTCAGCACCATGCTCGTGCAGGGTCTGTATAAGATGAGAAACGTCCTTACCAAGAAGCAAAGCAGAAACTTTATGACCAATATCCATGGCAAGATCCTGAGCCTTTCCTAAAAGTTCCAAGGAAACCTTTGCAAGCTTTCCATTGGTCTGCTCTGCAAAGACCCAGATACCCTGCCTGTCGGAAAAGTCGGGAACTTCTCTTG
>JAFDJC010000433.1 GCA_019307665.1 Deltaproteobacteria bacterium
TGCCCTTGAGTGAATTATCTCTGTGTTATCTTTAATACCGTCCCTGATTTCAACATCCACCTCAAAAGTCGAACCATTTTTTCTTGCCTTGCCGGCCAAAAGTCGAATTATTTTTTTCTCATTATCAAGCTTGATTCCATGAAGAACACGCATATCATCCAGGCCGTGAAGGAAAAGGCCAGGATTTTCATGCAGTGCTCCATGGCCGAGCCATTCGGTGATAAGTGCAAACGGCACCACCGGTTTTCCGCCCAGAATATGCGCTTCTAAAATCGGGTACCGATTAACATCGATTTCACGTTCAAAGGTTAAAGACAGTTCCTCTTTTTTCTTTATAACCATAGGTTGTTTCGGAGCTAAACAGGTTGGTTGGGCTTTATCTTTCTCTTTTAATGGAATAATATTGGCACCGACAACAACTTCAACCGGGGAGTTCCTGTCACCCATCATCTCATAGATCATACACATGGCTCCGGCATCCATGGGAATCAGCTCAACGCCGTTATTTTCAAATTTTCGTTTTAGGGCCGAACATACCATACCCCCGTCCCACGGGCCCCAGTTAATGGAGATTACCTTGCAATCCGGTCGTGTTGTCGACTCCTGTTGAGCGATCTTGTTTAAAACCTCATTGGCCATGGCATAATCAGCCTGCCCGTTGTTTCCTATTCGGGCGGTTACAGATGAAAAAAGGACAATGTATTTGAGAGCATCCTGTTTTGTAGCTTCAAGAAGAGCGCTGAGTCCTTTGACCTTGGGGTCGAAAACATTTTCAAACTGCTCTTTTGTTTTATCGATGATCAGGCGATCTTCCAGTGTTCCTGCGCCATGGATAATCCCCCTGACAGGGCCGTGGGCTGAACGAACATCATTAAGAATCGAATTCACTTTTTCGAAATCACGGATGTCAGCCTGATAATAAAGGACTGTAGCACCGACATTTCTCATATTTTCCAGGTTTTTCGTGATTTCGCGATTTGCCATATGTTTTTTGTAAAATTTTTCAAGCTGAACCGGTGTTGCATTATTGCGGCTGAATTCGTTTTCAAGAATTGCTTTTTTAATGCCGGCCTCATCATCCATTGCTTTCAGCCATTCGGGTTCCGGAGCCGGAGGCAAAGATCGGCCCATGAGAACAATGGTCGGTTTTGCATGTTTTGCAAGGGCACAGGCTGCAAAGGCGGTTACACCTCTGGCTCCACCGGTGATAACAACAACATCGCTCGGGTTAAGGTTTATTTCCCCTTGCGGGAATGCGGGAAAGGTGCGGCTTCAAGCTCAAATGTAGATCGCGATCCCGAATCCAGCCCTATTTCAACAGGGCCTTTAAGATCGGGATTTAACAGTTCGGCCACAACAGCTTTTGCGATTTTATTATTCTCTTTCCAGGCAGGTGCAATGTCGATGGCACGACATAAGACATCGTCCCATTCAAGGGACGCGGTTTTTGCAAGACCGGCAAGTCCGCCCTGTAACGGGTTATCCACACCCCGGCCTTTGAATCCGAAAGCTCCGTCAAGGCGTGTTATGGTGGCAAACAGTGCGGCGCTCTTTGCAGCTGAATTAAGAAGATCCGGCGCAATACGATTTGTCAGTGCAAAAACATCTTTTAAAAAACTTGTACCTTCTGACCTACTCTCATGCACAATGACAAGGCCGGCAGCGTTTTTAACAATTTTATCGCCTTTAATTATATCAGAAAACATCCCATCAGATATAAGCTCGGCATTAATGTTCAGCCATGCAAATTGATCGATTAGCGCTTCTGATAGACCTGTTTTATCATCTGTGATAAACACTTTGCGGTTAGCCGGAAGCGCTAATCGATCATTGTTGTTAAACGGTTTTTCAACCATTGATACAACTTTTCTGCCTATACTGGCTGCTAAATATTCGGGGGAAAAGTCAACAACATCTTCTAATAAAACATCCGGTGATTTTTGAACTGCATCAATGTGTGAAGTTGAAGATACTGATTCTGTTTTCTTGTTAGGCTCGTCGGTTTGAGAAGTCCCGGAAAGGTATTGGACGATCTGGCCGAGTGTTTTCATGCTTCCCATGGTTTCAGGGGAGACGGTGGGAAGGTTGGGGACTTTTTCTTCAAGCGCGGAAAGTATTTCCACCCTTTTGATGGAGTCGATTCCAAGGTCGGCCTCGATATCCATGTCCATGGCGAGCATTTCTGTTGGATAGCCCGTAAGCTGGCTGACTGTTTCCAGCATGATGTTTTCTAATTCCTGGTGCTCGACAGTTGGCGATTCTACATCTTTGGTTTCCGAAATAGAGGGTGCA
>JAFDJC010000280.1 GCA_019307665.1 Deltaproteobacteria bacterium
TCAGATTAATAAAAAGAGTTGTTTGAAATAATTATTACCAGGGGGAATTGGAGGAAAAACGGTCGCTTAATTGACTTTTGAAGATGTGATCCGAAAGCGCCTTTACATTCCGGGAATAAAGAGGGTCGAACCAAAACAAATAAGAAAAAGACAACATGCTTGAAAAATTTGTAAATTGTTTGGGTTTGACCCCATGGGCCTGATAATACGGGGAAAATAAAAATGGATCAAAAAGGGAGTATCGTTTCCACTGAATTGATAGCCGATAAAATACATATTGTCCGCGGAAACAAAGTTATGTTGGACAGAGATCTTGCTGAACTGTATGGCGTTGAAACGAAGCAGTTGAAAAGAGCTGTAAAAAGGAATGCCGACAGATTTCCCCCTGATTTTATGCTTGAGTTGACCTAAGACGAATACAAGTTTTTAAGGTGCCGGATTGGCACCTTAAAAAGAGGCGGTCATTCAAAATATCCTCCTTTTGCTTTTACCGAACAGGGGGTAGCCATGCTGTCCAGTGTTCTCAATAGTCCGCGTGCTATTCAGGTAAACATAGTGATCATGCGGACTTTTGTCCGTCTGCGCGAAATAATGGCAGGTAATAAAAATATCGCCCGAAAGATGGCGGCTCTGGAGGGGAAGTACGATGAGCAGTTCCGTATCGTGTTTGAAGCCATTCAAGCTCTGATGGCAGAACCTGAGAAAGCTAAACGGAAGATCGGCTTTCGTGCAAAAGAGAATCGTTTGAAATATAAAAGGCAGCAAAAAGCAAGTAAGTGAGGTTCCGGAGAGGTGGTCGGGATGGGCAAAGAAACTGTTTGAATCAGTTTAAGCTGTTTAAACGGTTTGAACTGATTGAACGGCTTAAACAATTTCTTATAAAATTGCCTATAGACTTTTTATTGAGGCTTTGATAATTAAAAATCTCCAGATTAATAAAAAGAGTTGTGGATCCGGGACATTGTTGTTGACAAATTACATCAATATGGCGATCAAAATATGTCTTCTTCTGTGCAATTAAATTTTCTTGAAGTCTTTTAATTCACGATGATAAAATGAGTTCAAAAATCTAAACAATATTGGAAGTACAATGAGATCATACTCAAAAGCGGTAAAGAAAAAAATGAGTCACCTGGCCGGACTTGCCCATCAGCGGGAACAGGAAGAGTACCTGGCTAAGCTTGCGGAAAAGTTTGATGCCTGGCGAAAGAAAGAAATTGACTGCTGGGATTTAACGGATGCGATTCATCAATTTCACCAGAAAGATGCGCAGAATGTATATAAGGTATATGATTCCAATGATGACTACGATATACAGGTTGCACGTGGAATCCGTTTTGGACTACTCAAACGGGAAGAGGTTGATGAAGATGTTTTAACGTCCATTGAAGATCTCCTGCGCGCGTTAGATGATGCGAGAGGGAATAAGGGTGAAGGGTGATTAGTCAATGGTAGATTTGACCATTTTTTATTAACCACGGAAAACACCGAACATACGGAAAACGGCATTATTTTTTATCCATGTATTCAGTGTATTCCGTGGTTAAAGAGGATTTTTTTATTTATCATTTTTTTCATGTCTGATCCCCGGGAACTTCACTCCGCTGATCGAAAACCATGATTAATTTATCCTGTTGGCCCAGTTGATGGAATCTAAATAAATATCAGGAAGTGTTTCCTCCTGAAGTTTCAGCCTTTTCGAGTTAGCAGTAATAATTTCCCATTCACCTCTTTCATAAGCAACAGTCAGTTGCAGCAAATCGCTGTAAACATTATGTTTTCCCAAAAGAGCATGTTTGACATACTCTGCAAGGGGCAATTCCGGTAAAATATCGTGAAGAGGCTTGTCAATTAAAGCATCGATGAGAGAAAACATTCCTATCAGGAAGCAGTCATCAGCATGAACTTTTACACCGGTCTTTTCTGCAAGGGATTCACAGAATTTTGCTCTCAGGACGGAGATATTTATGAGCTCCCGGGGCTTGTCATAAGCAAGACCGCTTAGTGCAACCAGCGAGACCCATTTTTTTACTTCCTTTTCACCGAGCAGAACCAGTGCGTGCTTAATGGATTCAATCTTTGAGTTGAACCCAAAAAAAGCTGAATTCATAAACCGTAAGAGCTTATATGATAAAGAGACATCGTGTTTAATAATATTTTCTATTTTATCAAACCCTGTGTCGGGCTTATTGACCTCATTAATCAGTTTCATCATGTTCAGCTTATTCACCGGTATATCATTTCCCTGAATGATGAGGGGTTTGCTGAAAAAATAGCCCTGGAAGTAGGTGTATCCCATATCGACAGCTTCAAGAAAATCTTCGGATGTTTCAACTTTTTCTGCGAGAAATTCTATATGAGGATCCCCGACTCTTTCCATGACGGATTTCCTCTCGTCGGCTTTGGTTTGAAGAAAATCAACCTTGATTATGTCGGTGAGTTCTATCAGTGGTTTCAGTTTTTCACTATAAATGAAGTCGTCAAGAGCAAGGATGAAACCGGATTTTTTTAACTGTTTGCATGCCTCAATTAAATCATCAGTCGGCTCTATATCTTCTAATATTTCTACAATGATTAATTCCTTTGGGAGCAGGTACGGAATACCGCTTGTCAAAAGATTTTTTGTGAAATTAATGAAAGCTTTTTTTCCGTTGGTGATTGTATCAAGACCTATTGCCAAAAAACTGTTGGAAATGGTTTTTGATGCCGCTGTATCCAGGGGAGTGCTGAGGTCATAAAAATTATCAAGGCCTGAGCGGAATAATAGCTCGTATGCAAAAACTTTTTTGCTGGTATCAAAAATAGGCTGCCTGGCAACAAATACCTTTGTTGGTTTAACCGGGTCTTTTTGGAGAAAATTTGACAGGGCATTTTCAGCAACATACAATTCCTCTCCAATTTTTGTTCCTGTCAGCAAGCCTTTGATAATGTAGCTTTTGATTGTCATTGGCGACAAATGGAGTTTATCGCTTGCCTCCTGGAGAGAATAAAATTTCTTATCTCTTATAATAATCATGTGTCGGCCCAGAGCTCATAAAAATAATCATCTGTGATTTTATGTAGAAAAAATCGACAATAAAATCAGATGCAGTCTCTCTTCGGATTCTCATTGTATTCCGATAAAACAACAAAATAAAGCAATACTTTTTAATTATTACTTGTGTAAGTAATTAAAACTATGTATTGTGCATGATGTAAAGCAGGCTCTTTATTAATTTTCAGTTAGAGGAGGAAGGGATGAAAGCAATATTAAAAAGTGTACACTGTATGACATTGTTGTTTTTTCTGCTCACCACGGTTGCCTTTGCCGAATCCGAGTATGTTGATGACTGGCTTGGAACATGGACCGTCACCCTGACCGACCAGTCCGTTGTCACCTGGGAATTAACCGATACGTGGGTCAGCGACACAGGGATGTCTCATCTTGCCTATGGAGTAGCAAGTCCGGGCAATGTCGAATTCATTGTTCTCTATAATGGGATGTTTTCATCCTATTATTATATTGAAAGGCCTGCCGGCACGACAGTCTATGATCTTCCCCAGGACCTTTCACAATTATCGGAGCTTGTTCCCTCAGACGACTTTCAAACATTCACGGCGAAAGAAGGGGCCTATCCGATAGAGTCAGGTTATAAGGGAACGGTTGCGCCGGTGACGGAGCCTGAACTTTGCGTGGCAGCATATCTTCTCGGCGAGGATGACCCTCGGCTCGAAATATTGCGGCAGTTCAGGGATAAGAACCTTGCTTTGAGCACGACAGGTAAAGCCCTCATCACGATGTATTATGAGAAAAGCGATGCTGTTATCGGTATCTGTGAGAAAAGCCCTGCGGCAAACCGGTCTTTAAAACTGATTCTTGAGTCACTGCTGCCGGTTATTAATGTCCTTTGTAACGATGAGTAAAGATAGGGTGTCATGAAAAAATTAATCGTGTTGTTTGTATGCGCTTGCACCGTTTGTATGCTTCTTGGTGGATGTGATGAAGTCGTCACCGACGGTATTGAAGGCACAGTAA
>JAFDJC010000281.1 GCA_019307665.1 Deltaproteobacteria bacterium
GACTCCTTCAATGGCTCGGCAATTCCCCGGCCTTCTTCCAGTCTGTTGGTGATATTTTCAAATTCACGTGCTATTGCGGCATTCCCTATTGTTCCGGATAATATTTTCATGGAATCGAGGATATCGACACCACTGGACTGCAGAATAGAAAAAATACTTGCGAATCTTGACATGGCGGCTTTTATAAACAGTTTGCCTATAATCGGCAGCCTCATGAGAAAAACATCTCTCACATACTTTCCAGGCTCTGTCCTGACATAATAAATCAATGTCGAGGTGCCTGTAATAACGGCCAATGCAATAAAAACCCAATAATCAGATAAAAACTGATACATGACCATACATATCTTTGTGGGCAACGGTAAATCGATTCCGGCATTTAAAAAAATTCCTACAAACTTAGGAATGACAAAGGTCAATAAAATAAAAAATGCTATACCGAGAAAAACAATAACGATCATTGGATACTGCAAAGCTGACTTGACATCCGACTTCACTTTGTGCTCATGTTCAAGAATATAGGAAAGTCTGTCAAGAACCTCCGGAAGGGCGCCACTTGCTTCACCAGCCCTTACCATACTGCAGTAGAGAGGAGAGAATACCTTCGGATGCTTTCTAAAGACATTATAAAGGCTTGCCCCTTCTTTTATGTCATTACTCATTGAGGCTATCGTTTTTTTCAGGACTGGATTTTCCGTTTGATTTTCAAGTATTTCGAGCAATTTATTAATCGGCACACCGGAACGCAGCATTGTTCTGAACTGCTTTGAAAAAATAATCAGTTCAGGCGCTTTGACCGGTGTCAGCATTTCATTGATTCGTTCAAGGCCGAAACGTTCACTCGCATCAACGGCTCCTGTCACCATAGTCGGGATAAATCCCCTGGCATTCAGTATATTGGTCGCTGCTTCCTGCGAATCCGCCTCTACATAACCGGCAAGTGTCTCTCCATTTTCATTAATCGCCTTATATGAATATTTTTTCATTTCTTAATCTCAAACCATTACAGCAGATGCGGCTTCCTCTAATGTGGTATAGCCCTGAGTAACCTTTGCCACGGCATCCTCTTTTAAAGATACGAGTTTTCCTGACTTTATCGCGGCGCGACTGATCTCCTGAGCAGTGCAATTCTTCATGATCATATCCTGAACTATTTCATCGATCATCAGGACTTCATAAACCCCAATCCGTCCTTTATAGCCGGTATCCATACAGTTGAAACATCCCGTTCCTTTAACCAATTCAACTCCATCAAGATTATCCAGGCCCCAATAATCTATAGCAGCCTGTGGTGGTTCGTACGGTTTTTTACAATAAAAGCATACTTTCCTTACGAGGCGCTGAGCAATAGACAGCAGCATTACCGATGCCACAAGGAATGGTTCAATGCCCATGTCGATAAACCGTGTTATAGCACCTGCTGCATCATTTGTATGTACTGTACTCAGTACCCGGTGACCTGTTAAAGCTGCCTGAACAGCTATGGTAGCGGTTTCCGAATCTCGTATCTCACCTATCATTATAACATCAGGATCCTGCCTCATGACCGATCTCAAACCACTGGCAAATGTCATTCCAGCCTTACGGTTCAGTTGAATCTGCCTGATCTTTTCAACACGGTATTCCACAGGATCTTCCAATGTTATAATGTTAAGGTCAGGCTTGTTAATTTTTCTTAAAATTGAATAAAGGCTTGTGCTTTTACCACTTCCTGTAGGGCCTGTGCTTAAGATCATTCCATAGGGGCGGTTTACCATGGCATCTATTTTCCGCCTGTCAGCCTCTGAAACACCCAGGTGTTCAAGCGAATAGATTCCGCTGCTTGTGTCTAGAAGCCTTAAAACCATATTTTCGCCGTAAATCGTCGGTATGGTAGAAACCCTTATGTTGATCTCCTTTTTATCCATCTTTACGGTAAATCTTCCGTCCTGCGGGATCCTCGACATGGCGATATCCATGTTGGCAAGAATCTTTATCCTTGAAATAATAAGGAGAATCATCGATTTAGGTGGAGCCGGCACATCGTGCAACCTGCCGTCAACACGAAATCTTACCTGTACATAATCCTTTTCAGGGCTGATATGGACGTCGCTCGCTCCTTCTCGAATCGCCTGGGAGAGAATCGAATTGACCAGTCTTATTACCGGCGCCTCCTCAGCCATGTCATGAATGGAGCTGACTTCAACCTCTTCAATTGATTCAGTCTTTTCAATTTCATCGGCTTGTTCGAATTCCATATCTTCAAGAACGCCGCCTATTCCGGAATGTATTCCATAGAGGCTGCCTATCATCTGATTTATCTCTTTGTCAGTACAGATCACCGCCTCGACTTCTTTGTTGGCATAAACTTCTATGGCATCCATGGCATTGATATCCATGGGATCGGTCATGGCAAGGGTAAGCAAATACCTTGTTTTTCTTAAAGGCACTACCTGGAATTTCTGTGCCATATCAAAGGGAATGACACCTGCCAGGTCTATATCTACAGGAAACTTGTCAGGATGGTACTTTTCAATTTTTAACTGCCGCGATACTAAATCGGCAATCTTGGATCCGCTCACAATCCCTTCTCTGACCAGTATCTGGCCAAGCTTAAGCTTCTGTTTTTTCTGCTGGCCAACAGCCTTTAAAAGCTGTTCTTCTGTTAAAAGCCCTGCTTCAATTAACATCCGGCCAAGTTTTATTCTTTTTTTCACTTTTCACCCTGCCTTAAGTACATTCACGATAAAAAAGGATCTGCAAAAAAAACCGTGTCTTTATCTCTCCATCCGGGAAAAACTCTGGCCGTCGCAGCAAACTCCTCGGGAATACGGCTAAGCAACAGTTCTGCTTCTTCCCTGTCAAAAAAATATTCCTTTGAGACAACTGTAAATCTCAAATCACCGCCAGCCTTCATATGGGGAACCAGCCGGACAGAAGGCGCGCCTTTTGGATATTGCCTTAGTTTTTCAAAAGCCGCATCAAGGCTATCTTCCTCATCAAGATATACCCACCAGCACCTTACGTCCGACGCCTTCACTTCAGACCTGATGGCAGGAAAGTTAATTCTTGTTCCGGCATCAACATTATCTGGGTTTATGATCTGCGGATTTATGGATGTCAGTCGTTTTAATATTCGCGTGTTGAAGGTGCCGTATATTCCCTTTATCATCAACCAAAGCGATTCTCCTTTTTTAAGGGTGACACGCCCTAACATGACGGGAATACCGGCCTCGTGAATTGCAACCATTTGCCCGGTTTTAATAGTTTCAGTAGTTTCGACAGATTCGACAGGTTCGATAGCCTCAATAGCTTCGATAGAACTGATTGTTTTTATACCCAAATCCGGCGACTCCTCGGCAATATTTTGACTGCCGCTTTTATTCCATTCAATGACTGCTTTTTGATGCTCCAATTCTTTTGTTGGATACGATTTTACTTTTTTTTCAGGCACTAATGCAGATTTTACAAAAACCGGTGTTTGCCGTTTCCGACTTTTATTTTCAGGCATGTCCCCGGGGAAAAAATCCATCAAAGATTTGTATTCGGGGACTGATACCAAGATTAAAGCAACGGCAACCATTAAAACTGCTGCAGCATAAAATTTCCTCTTTCCGGTCTGAGAGCGGAAAACTCTTTTTACACAAGACCGTACCAGAAACCATCCCGCCTTGGACCTGTTCTGAACAATTATGGTGAGCATGCACCTGTGGCATAAATTTACAATTTTTCTCGGATACCCTCCTGTGGACAAGTAGACCGCCATTAGTGCGGGAAAAGTGAAAACGGATAAAGAACGTTCCTCTTCACTGGACTGGCTCAGCCTGAAACGAATCATCCGTAGAGTGTCTTGAAAGCCCAGCGGTTCAAGAACATGGTAAAGATTAATCCTGTCTGCAAAATTTGCATGTTCTTCAATTGTGCTATCAAATTCTTTCTGGGCAAATATAACTATTTGCAGCAGCTTATACTCGTTGGTTTCGTAGTTTAGAAGTTCCCGTAAAATTTCCAGGCAAGGCACCGG
>JAFDJC010000282.1 GCA_019307665.1 Deltaproteobacteria bacterium
AGAGGCGTAAACAATGAAAAACACGGCTGCAAAAGAAAGCTGAAAAGAAACGGAGAATAAAGAAGTCGGAGAAATTACTAGAATTACGAAGGCTGCTACCGCAAGTGTGTTGAGTGTGTCTTGCTTTTGCTCAAAGAGAAAAGTCATCAGGAATACGATCACCATAATGACAGCCCTCTGAGTTGACGGTGACATCCCCGAAACAATTCCGTATAGAATCACAGGGACACATGCGAGGAGCGCAGCACATTTTACCGCCCACGCATTCCATAAAAAGAAATTTATTCTTGAAAAAAACCACTTCAAAAGTAGGAAAGATATTGACGCAACAATGCCGATATGAAGGCCTGAAATAGCAAGCAGGTGAGCGGCACCGGCCCTGTTGAAAGCCTGTCGCAGAGCCTTCGGTATATCTGATTTTTTGCCGATTAAAAGTGCTTTCAGCACATGTTTATGATCTCCGGATACAGTGGATTCGATTAAATTTGATATGTCTTTCCGAAATGCCGCAATGCATGTTTTGAAGCCCCTGTCCGATTTTATTTTAATAACATTAAGATTATAACCTCGTGTGTAAGCTGTGCCGTGTATATCCTTGAACGCCATATACTGTTTATAGTCAAACCCACCTGGGTTACCAAAATTTCTTATGGATCTTATGCTGCTAAGAAATACAACCCTGTCTCCATCAGAAAGTTGGGGCAATGAACCTGCCACAGTGACTCGTAATTTTCCGGTTACAATATGGCGCTTTCCCTTTGACTCAATGGCTTCAGGATTTAAATAAAACTTAAGTCGGAATCCTTTTTTGATTGGATTTCCGGTCACGATACCTGTAATTTTAACCTTGCCGGAATCCATGAAGTGGATAATATGGTTTGAAGGAAATTCAGGAGAAACATAGGCATGTATGTACAGATAGCCGAGACAGACAAAGAGGAAAAGAGGAGAGATCTTTAGCTCTGTTTTTTTTAATATGCATATGATGATAAAAACTCCGCAACTCGCTGACAGAATAAAGGCATATAATTTAAAGCCGGGGAAAAGAGAGCAGATCACTATTCCTGATATCAGGGCAAAAAGGAGCGGGACGATTGGACGAAGATATATAGTTCGAAAAGTGCTTGGCATAATCGTAAAGCATTAAAACACGCATTGTTTAAGCAAATAGAAAAATCGCAGATATTCATATAAAAACTCTCGCGATAAATGAGATAGGATGACTAAAGCGTACTATCGGTTTGCTGTAAAGCTTTTTTTAGAATATGTCGGCACTTTTTTATTTTGTGCGCCGGATCGATGCGCCCAGGTTTCGGAATTTTTCTTCAATGGATTCATATCCTCTGTCAAGATGATAAACCCGACTGATTTCCGTTCTGCCTTTTGCCACAAGGCCTGCAAGAATGAGCGACGCACTTGCCCTCAGATCTGTAGCCATAACCGGTGCGCCGGATAGTTTACGGGCACCCTTTATCATGGCAATATTTCCGGTAACGGTAATGTCGGCGCCCAAACGCTTTAATTCACTAACATGAATGAATCGTTTTTCAAATATGGTTTCGGAAATAGTTGAATGGCCCTTTGCAACCGCCATGAGGACCATGAACTGGGCCTGCAAGTCTGTGGGAAATCCGGGATACGGAAGAGTTTTGATATCCACACTTTCTATTTTATCAGGACCTTTGACGATGATTGTTTTTTCGCTTACATGGATATCTGATCCGGTCATTTTCAGCTTATTGATGACGCCGCTCAGATGTTCCGGCTCACAGTTTTTGATGGTGATATCACCCTGCGTCAGGGCGGCCGCCGTCATGAATGTTCCTGTTTCGATTCTGTCAGGGATTATTGAAACGGATACAGGGTTCAGTGAGGTTACACCGTGGATTATGATAATTGATGTGCCGGCACCTTTAATGTCAGCACCCATTTGGTTTAACACATCAGCCAGGGACGCGACTTCCGGTTCACGAGCTGCATTGCGTAGGACAGTTGTGCCTTGAGCAAGGGCTGCGGCCATCATCAAGTTTTCCGTACCGGTAACTGTAGGCATATCAAAATAAATCTCACATCCGGTCAGTTTTTCAGCAGCAGCTGAAACATAACCATGTTCCAGTGTGATGGATGCGCCCATGTCAGTCAGGCCCTTTAGATGAAGATTGATGGGTCTTGCCCCTATAGCACAGCCGCCGGGCAGCGACACTTTTGCTTTTTTAAGGCGGGCGACCAAAGGACAAAGGACGAGGATGGATGCACGCATTTTACGGACAAGGTCGTATGGCGCTTCATGGTTGGAAAGCCCACTGGCATTGACACGCACACAGTCTCCATCGGTTTCTACTTTGGCACCAAGGTTTTCAAGGAGCAGTTTAATACTCTGTATGTCTTTTAAATCAGGAATATTTCGGTAAGTACACCAGCCATCTGTTAAAAGAGATGATGTGAGTATCGGCAGGGCCGCATTTTTTGCTCCACTTATACTGACTTCTCCGGTTAACCTGTTTCCGCCTTCAACAAGAATTTTATCCATGGTAATTAATAGGGTACAAAAAGGGGACGTTCGTGATATTGTGACTTTTTTTAAAAGTCACAATATCACGAACGTCCCCTTTGCCTCTTTTTAATGATGGCTTTCGTTATTGCCGTTTCCCGATGAATCTATCACTGCTTTGATAATACAGTATGTCATGCCGATACCTAAGATCGACATCGCATACCAGAGGCCTCCCATAAAAACAATATGGCCTATATCCCAGACCCACTCAAAGATAAACGGAAACATGTTATACTCTCCTTATTCAGATTTTATGATTCAATTGGATTTAACTCAGCTTCCTGTGGGAAAATCGGCAAATACCTGTAGGAGATCATTACAAGAATGATCCCGTATGCCACAGGCAGAATTGTTGTAGCAATTTCCTGCCAGCTCGGAAAATAGAGAACCCAGTTATCAAATGGAAGAACCGGCACAGCCATCACCTGCAGGACCATGACCCAGCGGTTTAAACATACACCAATACAACCGAGAATTACGGCAAACCATAAGAGAGATTGTGTGCTGCGACCTTTTTTAGTAATTAAAATCAACCCGGGCAGGATACCACAGACAATGATTTCAGCTACAAGGATCCAGATGCCGTACAAGTCATTATTACTGTAGAAATCCATGACAGACTGACCTTGTGAGGGTACCGTTACTGTTGCCCAATACCATGTGTCAATTATTTTTGCGATAATATATGTTACAATCATCCATCCGGATATTTTTGCCAAAAGCTCAACAACATTATCTTTCACAAGTTTTTTTCCGGTTATTTTTTCCGTAAGTTTTGTCAGAAAAATAGTGAAGCACGGGCCATATGCAGCAGCCGACCATGTAAAGAGAAAAAAAGTCCATGGCCAGACAAGGAGACCTTCACGAAATGCAAAAGGTCGCCCAAAGAGGACTCCTGCAACACCACCTAGGGATCCTTGATGGAAGCATGAAAGAAAGGCCCCTGTTGCGGCAAAAACAGCCATGATGTCATGCATATTATGGCCGAGATTATGAAAAAACGGGATTTTATCTATCTGACGATTTTCAAGAATAAGCGGAATATATTCGATGGTCAGCACAACAAAATAACATGAAAGGCAGAAGGCCACTTCTGTGAGCATTGAATGGACATTGGCATGCCAGAAGATAAACCAACCCCTTAGTGGCTGACCGATATCTATGGCCAGAATAAGAAGTGCCGAACTGTAACATATAAATCCGATCAGGACGGCAAAGTTAATGATATTTTTAAGCTCATCCTTTCCAACAATATATTTCAGGAAACCCGTAAAGAATGCGCCCCCCCCCAGGGCGATTATCGCCAGGTCAGCCCATATCCAAAGAGCAAAACCATAGTAATCGTTCATATTTGTCTGGTTGAGTCCTTTAAGCCAGCAAAGCAGCATGGCAAAAACACCCCACAGTAAAACTGCGCCCACAACAGCTATC
>JAFDJC010000088.1 GCA_019307665.1 Deltaproteobacteria bacterium
TATATCTTTCTCCAGCGTTTCGTTTAAAGACGGATAAGCAGGTGAAACCGGCACATCCTGTTCAGGCGGATACAGAACGCTCACCAATTTTACATCCGGCACCTTGTCAAGCACAGACGTCAGCTGGTCAAGCAGCTCACCAGATACGACCACCGCTTTTGCACCTGAATTTTGCAAAAGAAACCTCAGCCTGTCTCCCTTGCTTCGCGGATCAATCGGCACCATAATCGCACCAATAACAGGTCCTGCAAGCATGGCGTAAACGAACTCGGCATGGTTGCGCATAAATACTGCATAGACATCACCTTTTCCCATACCCTTCTCAAGAAACAGACGCGCTGTCTTGTTGGAATTTTCATACAGATCTTTATAGGTGAGAATATCTTCTCCTGCCTCACCATTTTCAAAGATCAGTACCTCCTTATCCGGCTTATCATCAGCCTTCATCTCGATAAGATGCGAGGCAATCGCTTGATTCAGATGTGCTTTTGAACTCATACTTCACCTTCCTTGATAATTATGCATTACAGGTCTTCTTCAACTGCACCGATGAATCCCCGGTTGTAGGTTGGGAACTCCTTGTCAAATATTTCATCCCAGTGGTCCTTGGTCCAGAATTCGTGGCGGTCAAAATATGGGTTCTTTTTGGCCGCGCTCACGGACACACTGATCACAAGATCAACATCGGTAATCACTTCCAAAGCCATGGCAGCGAACGCCAGAGTGCTAAAAACTCTGCAGTGGAGTCCAAGCCGGTGGGCCTGGGCAGCAGCGGTATTGGCAGCCACGTTCAGATTAATGTTTTTAAACAGGCAGCTGGGTCCGTTGGCTGTCAGCGACTCTACTTCTTCGGCTTTGTTCAGTTCAGCACAGGTTCTATAACCGCATGCGCCGCAGTTGTAGTTGAATTCAGATTTGCGTTTGTCACCAAGAAGCAAAAGTGAACATGGTTCCTTCATCAACTGTACAAGGTTCCTGCCATCTCTTGCAGCAAGAGGCGACATATCTCCAAGTGAAAAGCAGTATTCTGCGATCTGCTCCAAATCTTCGCCCTCTACGGAAATTATTTTAACTGTGTTCCGGTCTTTGAACCGAAAGCTGTTATGGGCCGCCAGCGTCATCAACTCTACCGCGCGGTCCATCCCGCCATCTATCAGTTCAGACATTTCTTTTATAGCCATCTTTTCCTCCTTGAAAGGCCTGTCAAACCTTTCACACGTATAATATTTTTTTTGCCTTAACTGTAAATTGAGCGGAACTGAGGCCAGAGCCTGTTAATCATGCGGTCATGCATGGTCCGCTGATTAATTTCAGCATACCGTTTCGGAATATCCCTGAAAGGACTCTTTTCGGTAATCGATATGGCAACAGCCATGGCAAACCCGGTATCCTTGGGCAGGATACTCATGCGCATGGCAGCTGCACCAGCTGACCAGAAAACACCATAATCGATGCCGAGATTCCTGGCCTGTGAGATCATCCCGTCAAGTGCATAGGATGCATTGGTTGCCCGAAAAATACACAGAGGCCCCCTGAACGCCACATCCGGATCAGGCGGAAGCCGTTCTTCCTCCTTGAGATATTCGCACACCAGTTTACCGCACATGTTACAGTTGATATCCGCAGGATCGTTAACACAGCGAAGAGATGTTGTGATAAGCACAGCATCTGCATCTCTCAACATTGCAGCATCCCGGCTGAAAAAATTCCAGCTTTTCTTGACAGCAGACATACGTTCAATCTCCTGGCAGAGATCTTCAATATCACATTCATCATCAAGAATATGGATAGTGCACTCTCCTACACCACCGACCCGCGGGGAAGTAGTGCCCGAGGCGAGAATCAGGTGAGCAGCTGTTTTTACCGCTTCCATCCGGTCGGTTTCGAATTGTTTTAAGCTTCTTTCCATAATAACCTCCTCTACTCTTCTTTTTCGATCGAAAGCCCGTGGGATTTCGCATGCTCGGGATACATTTGATAAGCAGGCTTCAAAAGCGGTAAAAGCTTCAATACTTTGGGCATGGGACCTTTAGCCTTGATCAGCCCCTTGGCCAGAGCAATAGGCATGGAAATATGTTTCAGCCAGAATTTATGACAGGTATCTCCGCTCATTGTCATTTGAACTGTCGGTTTCATGTCAAGGTCACCCCAAACAACTTCTCCCTTGGTCCCATCACCGGGAGTCAGCCAGAGTTTGGAGTTGGGGTCTGAAATATCGAACATGATAACCATGTTCATTTTAAGAAATTTAGGCCCCATTATCGGATCTTCAAACAATTTTTCAAAAAGTTGCCCCAGTACGGTTTCCATTTTTTCTTTGCTTTCAAATACAGCCATGTGTGCCTCCTTTACATGTTTCTATGATTGTTTTTTATATGAATCCAACAAACCGCTCACTGCTCTTTTGAGTGTATCAATTGCCCATTCCGTCGAATGGAGTTCCGGCGCGAGATACCAACGCGTTGCAATCCCCTGGTAAATAGAGGAAATTCCTTTTGCCGCGGTTTCCGGATCAACGTTCTCGAAACACCCGCTGTCAAGCCCCTCCTGTAACGCTTCTTTCAGAAGCGTCAACCATTTGTTTACCCAGTTGTGAAATATCCGCCGGTATTCGTCATCGTGGACAGCAATGGACATAAAATCGAAAAGCACCGGAAATCCGAGATATACATCGGGATCTTCTTTGTTATAGAGCCACTGAAAAGAAAGGAGTTTATCCAGCGGGTCCGAAAACTGCCCCATGGTCTCCTTGCCTCTTATAGGTATTATTTTAAAAAATTCTTCAAAAGCCGCCAGAAACAAATCCCGTTTAGATTTGTAGTAATGGGCAAGCCCTCCTTTTGAAAGGCCTACTGCTTTACATATGTCGGCCATAGTCACATTTGCACATCCGTTTTCAGCAATCGTTAACAGTGCTGCATCAAGTATCTGTGCCTTTCTTATGGCTTCAAGTTCCGGAATCGGAGGCATATATTTTTTCCTATAAACATTGTTTTGTCGATTTTAGATACATACTGCTTATCAAACAGTGTTTAAAAAACCGACCAGCAGGACGATATTTCGACCAGCTGGTCGGTAAGATATAAAATTCAAGCGCGGTGTGTCAAGCATTTTTTTTATTTAATTTTTTATTGATTTTTTATTCGGGACGAATAAGGCCCCTTGGAATATTGCGAACAGACATATATCAGGACGTTCCACAAAGATAAGGATTAAATATTAGCAATCACAGTAGGATCAAGAAGGGTTGGGCTGAATTGCCAAGCGAAAAAACCATTTTTGATTAATTTTAGGGAAACTTACAAAAAATATTTGTAAGACGAAAAATGCCTAATCGGCTGCCATGTTTACCGAATCCTCCGTCAAAGGGGTCGGATCTTTTTCAGTTTCATCGGTTTCAACTGCCTTGTTTTCCAGCTTGCGTTGCCTTTTTTCCTCTTTCTTTTTTTTCTTGGCCAATTCTTTCTGGCGTTTCTTGAACTGGTAATGAGATTTTGCCATACCGCTTCCTTTCTGGTCGATTGCCGGATTGATAAAATCGCTGATAACAGGGAAAAAAATCTCAGCCGGCATAATTTGTGGTTTGATGCAATTGGTCATTAAAAAAGGCATCCCCTGTTTCACAGGAGATGCCTTTAATTGCCTTTAAAAGCAAGTTAAACAACAGTTACATTGGCAGCAGCCGGACCTTTTGGGCCTTGCTCGATGTCAAAAGTCACGCGTTCACCTTCACTGAGGGATTTAAAACCGGTCGCATTGATTGCACTATGATGCACAAATACATCCGTTCCGTTTTCCTGTTCGATGAATCCAAAACCCTTGCTGTCATTAAACCACTTAACAGTTCCATTTTCCATAATATCATCCTCCTTTCGAAAAATTTCAACGTCACAAACTGAAGGATGATAGCGTTTAGCAAACGAATAATTCCCACAGAAAGAAACCCTCCCGCCAATTTAAGGCGAGACTTAATTGATGATACATACTAAGCACCTTTATATGTAATAGCAAGCCAAATATTAATTTTTTTTAAAATATCAACACATCAGCGCCGTCATCATAAAAAGCGCCCTGTATAAATCTTTCGGTTAATCTTTTGTATTGCGATTCCGGGACTACGGAGAAAAATGTTCATTTGGTGTTGTATCTGTCTATGCTTCAGATGCTTCTTGATCTTCATCCGGCGCAGACCATGATGATTCCTGAATTCCGCTCCTGAAAACAGAAGCCAGCAGGAGGGCCAGTTTATGCATATGCTTTCTCTTCTCTTCCTTGGTGTGCCCTGGAAAATTCCTGAAAGACATTACAATGCCCGCCAAAGATGAAAATAATGCATGGGAATAATACCGAATATTCTTACCAGCGCCGGCTCTTTCCAGGACCTGGTCCAGAATGTCTAAAAAGTAGCGCGAAACCGTATTGAAACGGTTGATGATATGGGTCTCCATATCCACCTTGGTTAAAAAATAGCACATCATCTGGTAAGTCTGTTCATTATCTATTAGATAATCGATCAGTTCAACTGCGAACTCCTCAATAGAAGCGCTCTGGTCCTCCATCCGCTTTTCAAAGCGCTGTTCAACGATAATCATATCCCTGATCAGGGCTTCTGCAAAAAGATCATCCCGGCTTGGAAAATATCGATATATGGATGCCGCTGAAACTCCTGCTTCCGCTGCAATATCCCTCATGCCAATGTCCTGAAACGGCATGCTCTCAAACAGAATCATTGCAGCATTAATAATCAGAGTTTTTCTAATTTCACGTTCATCCTCCCGCATCCGCATGAATGTAGATTTATCCGGCATTACCGTTGTCCCCTTCAGCATTCACAGCTTTATCCCTAAGATTCAAGTCTACTATCGCCTGTCATAATAAGCAGGGCGAGTTTATGCATATGTTTCCTTTTTTCTTCCCTGCTGCGCCCGGGATAGTTTCTAAACGTCATGACAACTCCGGCCAGAGATGCAAAAAAAGCTTCTGTAAAGAGGCGTTTATTATCACTTCCTTCAGCTTTTTTAACGACTTCACTAAACATATTCATAAAATAAATCTGAACAGCATTAAATTTGTTCATTGCCCTGGGGTTAATTCCACCCCTTATCATAAAATGGCACATCATCTGAAATGTCGCCTCATTATCCACAAAATAATCAACCGCTGCAACAGCCAGGGCTTCAATTTTATTTTCACCCCGGGCAATACGGTCCTCAAAAAGTTTTTCAATATTGTTGATATCCTGTATAAGCGCTTCTACAAACAGATCGTCTCTGCTTGGAAAATACCGGTATATAGTCGCGGCTGAAACACCTGCCTCATTTGCAATATCGCGCATTCCGATCTCGTGAAACAGTTTTTCCTCAAACAGCCTCATCGCAGCTTCCATGATAAGACTTTTCCTGATCTCACGCTCATCTTCTCTTAACTTCATAAATGTCGACGTATCCGTCATTCCTTTTTGACCTCCCGATATACTATTTCCTAATCTGATATTCGTAGGAAGCTACTGTCCTATTTAAAGGGATTCTTATAATTTCGGTCTACTTAACACAGTTCACATTGATAAACAAGAAAAATGTAACCTATTTTGACCTTTTTCAATTTAATCTTCAAAATTATTTGATCGGCTTTGCACTATTTCCTCTGGTAGGCTTTTTTCCATGGATTGCGGCTCATTTCCTTACAATTTGATAAAGCAAGATACAGGGCACCAATTGCCAGTTCGGCACAGTGATATTCATTCTGCGGCAACGTTTGAAGGTAGTCCGCAATACCATCCGGGGTTATCTCCCACGCCTTTTCAATACTTTTCCCCTCCGATAACAATGCCACCGTATTTGCACAAGCATTGGTGTTCATACAACCGTCTGTATCAAAAGTGATTGATTTTATAATTCCATGGTTTACAACCAGAAAAAATTCAACTGTATCGCCGCATTCTCCTGTCCGTTTTCCGTACCCGTCTGCAACTTCCACCCGCTCTCGCCGATCTGTGCTGAATGCCATTTCAAGATATTGTGTAGAATGATCCTGCCAAAAATTAAAAGTTTCTGTTTCCATCTATACCTATTACCCCCCTTGCCGAACAATTCTCAGCTTCTGCCCGGGATAAATGCCACTGCCTTTTAATGCACTATTCATTTCCCGTAATTTATCCACAGCAATTCCATATTGCTTGCCTATGCTGTAAAGTGTTTCACCTGTGCGGACATGGTGAAACTCCTCTGATATTTTTTTTCCTGGTTTTACTGCCGCGCTCACTTCTTTATTGATTTTTTTTGTTAATATCTTTGATTTTTTTTTATTAATTACTTTTTTGGCAGTCTGTATTTTCCTCAGCTTTTTCTCCAGAAGATCAACCTTGAGTGACAAATCCGCTTCCAGTCTTGCATATCGGTCCATAAACACATCGATTCTTTTGTTCTGCTTTTCGAGGAGGAGAATATCTTCTAAATCCCTATTCATTTTGACAATCCCTGCTTCCAGGGTTTCCATCTTATTTTCAAGAAATTGAATTCTATCTGTTTCAGACACCGTCTCTTTTCCTGAAAAAATAAAGACCATAAGAATGATCAGAACCAAAGCACTGCCGCCAATAAAAAACGGTAATTTTGCCTGATCAAGAAACCCGTAGCCGTGCGACCCTATTTTACGTCCCCTTGTGGTTGCAGAATGTTTGATATCGTCAAAATAATCCTCAACCGGCACTTCTTCAATCGCCTCAGCATTAGGAGAATTCTCAATATTCATTTTTTGCCTCCTGTTCCAATAAAAAGAGAACACCGTATCTAGGATCAAGATCTTGTACCGAAACCCGCCCATATTCGCTTTCTATTTCCCTAAATAGGCTCTCCAGTATATGACCGGCCTTTAAGCTGATCTTCTCTACAGTCATTTTTGTCTCTTCAGAAAGCCAGTATAGAAAAGACTCCTTAACAGATGCATCGATAGTTGCCTCATCTTCTGTACGATCCGACTTTTCGTAATTTGAAAACATAAATTTATAAAAAAACAGAAACTTATCCAAACCGATTGGAGCTGCTTCCATTGGCAGATCCAGCCGGTTTCTCGCCCATAATGTCAAAAGCAGGTTTTTATAAGTCAAAAAATGATCCGGAAGCGGTTTAAAATTGATTGACATCAGCGAAAGCAGATCATCCATAACCATGATATCCGAAAGCATGCTCCTGCTTTCCATGATATCCGACATGTTTTGAAAATCTCTATATAAAACACCTTGCCTGTAATTATCAAAGAAAAGCGGCCGCTTCAACAAAAGACCGCCGATGACACCCATGTATTCTTCACCCCAAAAGCTCAGAGGCAAACCATTCTCAACAAGCCGGCTCTTTTTCCTCCATTCCCGAATCTGTTTTTGCAAATCCAGGGCCATGCCATATCCTGTTCTGAATATCTGTGAGAGAGGATACTGCTGTATCAATTCGTGTGCCTGTTGCAGTGTTGGTTCATCCTTCCCCTCTGAGATCCGGCTAAAGCCAAGACTGATATAGCCACAGGCCTTCCTTACGATACCGCCCAACGATTCCTTTCCCCTGATCTTCTTATTATCAGCTGCGACCAAAGTGTTGCAGAGTGTTGCAAACTCAACCTGAAGGTTCGACAATATAGCACTCTGATCCAGAGACATAAGTGCACGTGCAAAGACATTTTGCTCATCCATCATTGCCAAATGATAGTAGGGAACTCCTGCAACTGTCCCCTTTTCGTCAGCATCTTGTTCAGCCTTCTTGATGGTAAGCAAACCTTTTTCTCCTGGTGTTAACGGCTGGTAAATACCAACAGCCTCTTCAAACGGCAGAAATCCTTTCTCGGCAAGCCTTACATTTTTTAATCTATAAGCCTCTTCCTCAGCTTCGGCAGGAATAACAGCCGTCGTTTCTGTGAGAAGCATCTGATACCGTATATAATCATCTTCGGCAACTTTTTTTAAAAGACTTGTAATCACGCGTTCCCTGAGCTCATCAGAGCCCGTGTCAGGCCAGCCTCCAAGCGGAGAGTCAATAATTTTAATATAGTAAACATCATCAAGTGTAAAATACCCTGAACCAAAATCGGAAGGATCCTCATCATGCTCCCTCTTTATCACTTCAATATTCCTGAAAAGAAAGAGTTCTGCAATATCCAGCCTGTCATCTCTCAGCCATTTAACAAACCGATTGGAATCGGATTTCAGGAAAAGGTCAAACCATTTTACAACAGACTGATTATCCACTCTGTCTTTTTCCCAGATCTCCTGGTCGAGTATATATTCCCATTGCTTTGAAGATGCCATTGAAAGAAGCTGTAAAGAATCCTCGAGTCCAATGTCGTGTATAAGGAAATAAAAATCATCAACAGGAAAAGAATGGACAAGCGGAAGTGCCTCAGGAGATTCGAGGACAGCATCCAAAGCCTTTTCTGCAGGAAGCGCAAGTATTCTCTTTCGCTCTTCCTGAAGTTTTGCAATTCGATTTTGAATGGTATGAGGCGTTATGTCTTTCATCGAAAACAATTAAAAAAATCCGTTAAATTTAAATTTGACCAATCCCATAATGGTAACTCTTTTTATATTAAATTGTCCTGAAAACACAATAAAAAAACAGAAGGGGCTCTTTTGATGGGCCTATATCATTATTTAATTTTATAAATCAGATTTAGCTCTGCAAAGTACCGGTCGATCGACTGAAAACATAATGAGGAATGAAAAAAACAACGATCATGCCAGGCACAGATATGCAAAAGCTTATTCCGAAAAAAAACCCATATCCAAACCAGCTGACAAGAAACCCGCTCAAAACCCCTGCAAAAACTCCGCTTATACTCATAAGTCCTGTACCTATTGCATAATGTGCGGCTTTAAACTCTTTAAGACATATCCTCATTAAAAAAGTCATCAGGACAGCCGTTCCCAACCCTCCGGAAAGCTGATCGAATCCATGAACAAAAGCCACCCAAAAAAGATTAAGCGCGCCTATAGGCTGGGCAACCTCAACACCTGTATTTATTTCTATGAAATTGGAAAGATGAAAAGCTAAAATCATATATATAATATTTGTAAGATTCTGAAGCAAAAGGAACGGCCATATTACACGTTTTAATGAAAACTTTGAAATACAGAACCCGCCAAGCATGGCCCCAATTATTGATAATGGTAGGCCTACGAAAGAAGATAGCCACCCATAATGAACTTTAATCCCCAAATCAACAAAAAAAGGTGAAAGCATTGAGGTCAGCATAAACTCGCCGGTTCTAAGAAAAATTATAAAAGCCAAAATGACTCCGATCTTCTCCCTGTCCGCAAAAGTAGCAAAAGCCTTTGCATAGAATGAATCCGGATCTCGCATAATAATGGCTTTAATTTTATTCCTGAATAAAAAAACAAGAAGGAGTGATAGAAAAAGAAGAGCTCCTACCCAGTGAGAAAACCATACTTTTTTCAAAACAGGATATTGTGCCTTCAATGAAGCATATGCCTCTGATACATACAAAGTCCTTATCCCAATAACAATTATGGCTATAGCTGATGCTGTAGTGAATATCTTTGGCTTTAAAAAAGACTTGAACAATTCCTTGAATGAGTGCGCCACGTTTTCTACTTTGGGCAGAAAAAAGATATGGTAAAGAAAAAAGAATCCGAAAATCACGCCGGCTGACAAAAATGCTGTTGACCAGTCAACAGTGGTTCCTATAGTAGCTATGATTCCAGTCCCCGCCATCATGGCAATTCTGTATGCCATTACCCGATATCCGACAAATTTCGCCTGGCCATCTTCATCCAAGGCTTCCATATAGTATCCATCTATAGCTATATCATGAGTTGCCGCAATTATTGAGCCAACAAAAAAAAGTATTACTATGGCTGTTATTCCCCAAGAAAAAGGTGCAAAAAAAGCTGCGAGCATCATCATGAGTGAAAGTAGAAATTGTGTATAAAGCATCCAAGATCGTTTCGTGCTGAACCTGTCAACCTGAGGACCCCATAAGAATTTCAATATCCACGGAAGGCCAAAAAGCGAAGTTAAACCTATGGATTCGAGACGTACATTCATGTCTCTTAAAAAAAGAGAAGATATTGTCCTAATGATCGTGTAGGGAAAACCTTCAGTGAAATAAGTTGTGAACGTCCATATATAAGGCGATTTAAGTCTATTTGTCTTTCTTGTATCGTGCATCAATGTATTCTGGTCACCTAAAGTCTAAGCGTAATTTTATCTTTCTGTGGTTTGGGGAGGTTTTGCAAATATTTTGCTGCGATTCGGTGAACAATAGCCTTAGCCATTAAATTGAATCCAAATCCATATAGGTGTTAATATTTCCACCTTCTCTGTCTTTGCGTGCTTCCTGTAAATCTTTTATGGCGTTTTCATCTAAGTCCAAACCAAGCAATTCTTCAATTTTTTTAAAATCCTCAAACAAAATGATAACTTCTTTGGGGTTGCCTTGTTCATCAACAACAAATTTTTTATTTATCGTTATCATGCCGTCTCCTTAAATAAAAGCGAATTGAATTAGTCTTAAACTAATTGTTTTTCATATTATTTATTATATAAGGTATAGTGTGTTCCGGTCAAATTATTTATGACACAGTTACGGCAAAGCAAAAAATAACGCTGTCTACGCTCTATAATAAACTTTATTTTCAAATGGTTATAAAAAAGTCGGATCCGAAGAATCCGGCTTTAAAATGTATCCTAAAAGGCTGCCTTATGTTTTCTTTTTAAGCTTTGAAGGTGAAACAACGGAACCGAATTTATCTTTCAATTCGAGAAGACCCTTTTTCTGCTCGTTCAGGACATCAAAAAGCTGTTGTGGAATGTTAGTCTCCTTTCCATATGCCTCGGTCTGCAAATCTACTCTTGAAATAATATTGTCAATATAAAGAGAAAACTGTTTTGCATACAGGTCTTCGGAATACTCTTTGTCAATGATGGTTTTGAAAAGCGCCTTCAGATCATTATCTTCAGGAATTCTTCCAATAGGCGTATCAATAAAAGATACATCATTATGTACATACCTTTCCAGCCATGCAAGCCACACCTTTACATCACGTTTTTCACCGATCAGTTTTTTCGA
>JAFDJC010000089.1 GCA_019307665.1 Deltaproteobacteria bacterium
GATCCTGCCACAATACATGCGTTCGGCGGAGCCTCGCCATTTACAATAGCTTCTGCTGCAGCTGCACAGCCCGTGTATCCGCATCCACCACAGTTGGCACCTGCAGTAAGGTTTTCAACAATTGATATGCGGGGGTCTTCATACACATAAAAAACTTTTGAAGCAATGCTGAGTATAGCGCCACAGGCAGCTCCCAGGGCGAGCATGAAAAAAACAGCTTCGGTCACAACTTCCTCCTATCTTTAAACCATTCCTTTGAAAGCAAAAAAGGCAAGTGCAATTATTCCGGCTGTTACAAGACCTATGGATGTATCTTGTAAAGGTTTTGGAACACGTGCAAGGATGATACGTTCCAGGACGCCTGCAAAAAGTATCAGCGCAAGACCGAAACCTACGGCATAACTGAATGACGCTACCAGGGCCTGCAAAAATGTATATTCTTCATTAATATTTATCAGGCACGCACCCATAACTGCACAGTTCGTTGTAATCAACGGCAGAAATATGCCAAGCCCTGCATAAAGGGCGGGAATACTTTTTTTGAGAAACATCTCCACAAACTGTACCAGGGATGCAATAACAAGGATAAACGATAGTGTCCTTAAATATTCAAGCCCGAATCGTTTTAAAACATATGTATCGGCAACCCACGTGATGACACCGGCCATGACAAGAACAAAAACAACTGCCATTGACATGCCCACTGCTGTCTCCATTTTTTTTGAGGTGCCTAAAAACGGGCAGTTTCCCAAAAATTGGGCCAAAAGAATGTTGTTAACAAAGATGCAGCTTAAAGCCAGAAGGATATATTCACTCATTTATCTTTACTCCCTTTACTCCTATTTTTTCCCTAGACAATTCATGGCGCAAAGCATAAGGCCCAGACAAACAAAAGCTCCAGGAGCTTGTGCAGCAAACGAAAACGGATAAAATGCAGCGCCGAAAATATCTATGACTTCATAGGAAACAAGGTTTAATATATTGCCGGTTAAAGAACCTGTAGCAAGAACCTCCCTTAAAGCCCCGAGTGCGGCAAGTGATAACGTAAAACCGATACCGATCCCTGCACCGTCAGCAAGGGAGCGGACCATATTGTTTTTTGATGCAAACGCTTCCGCACGGCCGAGAACAATGCAGTTCACAACGATAAGGGGTATGAATATGCCAAGCTGGAGAAAAATGTCATATACATATGCCTGCATAAGAAGCTCGACAACTGTCACAAATGTGGCAATGATAATAATGAAGCAAGCGATTCGAACCTTGGAAGGGATGATATTTCTTAACAGGGAAACAAGAATATTTGAACAAATCAGAACAAATGTAGTGGCAAGCCCCATGCCGATACCAAACTCCATTTTTGTAGTTACGCCCAGAACCGGGCATAGTCCCAGTACAAGCTTGAACGGCGGAACTTCATCCCAGAGACCTTTTGTAAATTCCTGAACTATCGATTTGGCCATACTAAATTCTCCTGATAAAACTACTTTGAAACAGACTCTTTTATTTGATCTTTCAATTTTGTATAAAGCTTACCGGCATCGGTCGCCGCAGAACATACTCCCACTGATGTGATCGTTGCGCCTGTAAGCGCATCAATCTGTCCACCGGCGCCCTTGACCTTGAAAGTATCTGCCATGCCAAGGTTTACAAACTGCTCAACAATGTCGGGCGTATCTTTTGCCCTGGCACCCAGGCCGGGAGTTTCGCTGTGTGTGGTGACGCGAACGCCTATAATGGTATCATTTTCCAGGTTAACCCCGACCATGAGGCCGATATCTCCTCCATACCCTTTACCGAATGTTTCAAAGCAGACCGCATTCTTTTTTCCGTCAAATACACCGGGGAAAAAGGTGATTTCTTTGTCGCCGTCTTTAATTTTGATTTTATCGGTAATCGGATCATTTTCCACGCCTTTAAAGATTTCTTTTACAGCCGGGGCCTTAAGAAATTTAAGCTGCTGATATTCGATGTCTTCCATGGTACTATTCCTTATGGCGGCAAGCAGGCCTCCCGAAGCCGCACTCAGAACAGTCAGCACTATCACCATTTTTATCAGTTCACGCATATCTATTTAACCTTTCCTGAAGCTTTTGGTCTGATCTTGTCTAATAAAGGATTCATAATATTCATAAGAAGAATCGCAAAAACAACACCATCTATATATGCACCAATATTCCTGATCAGAATCGTCAACACTCCGGCTCCGGCACCATAAATCAGCATCGGTATAAAATTAACCGGTGAGGACGAATCCTCGGTGGCAAGATAAAAAGCGCCGATCAGTGTATAACCTGTGACCAGGTGAAAAACCGGTCCTGCATATTCGCCGGGGGAGCCGAAAAACTTGAACAGAAGAGCGGTGAAAAAAACACCGCCAATAAATGAGAGCGGTATTTCCCATCTTATAACGCCTCTGAAAATAAGGTAGACGCCCCCGATGACAAGCCCTATTCCGCAGGTTGCTCCGATGCCGCCGGCCTCTCTTCCAATGAACATATCGCATGCAGAAAATGTTTTTACGGCTTCATCAGCTCCGAAAAACTTTAAAGCGGAAAGCGGATATACCATAGAAAAATTAGGGTCATATGCCACAAGGGCCTCGTTGAAATCGAAAAAATCACCCCACGACACACGAAGTATGGCAAACCCTATCAGTGCAGGGTTGAACGGGTTGCCGCCGAGTCCGCCAAAAATCTGTTTCCCGATTACTACAGAAACAAATGTCCCTGCAAGAACTACCCACCATGGTGTTGTGGCGGGTATCAGCATGGCAAACATCAACCCGATAACCGCCGCGTTTCCGTCTCCTATGGATGCCGGACGCTTTGTCATGCGGTTGATTATAAGTTCCCAGATCATTGCGGTGGCTATGGAAAACGAAACAACCGCCACAGCAGGAATACCGTATTGGAAAATTCCGGGAATTACGGCCAGCATGGCAGCAACGATAATATTAAAACTTCTTTGTGAAACAGAGCTTCCGTCATGCCAGAACGGGGCATGTGATACTATCAATCTTTTCTGATTAAACATTAAGCCTCCTCCGCAACTTCGATTCGGGAGAGTTCGTATTTTGCAAGTCTTATATAATGAAATATAGGTATTCCGGCGGTACAGACATAGCTGCAGAGGCCGCAGTCAATGCATGAATTAAGATCATGATTGTCGGCGGCTTCTTCATACTCACCTGCTTCAAGAAGCCGGATAAGCGTGTTTACCGGAACTTTTGCCGGACAGATCCTTATACACTCACCGCAGTTGATACAATAGCTGTCCGTAACAAACGGCAAATCACTTTTATCCTGAACTATCACAGCATCCGTATCAGGGCATATGGAATAATCCTCTGAATATACCGCGGCACCTTTCATGGGGCCACCGATGACAATTCGGTCATTTTCGTTGATGGTGACATACAACTCTTTGAATATATCCTTTAATGGTGTGCCTATCCTCGCGGACACAAGTTTTTGACGGTTGTATTTGTCTGTCAGCGTAAATGTTTTATTCACAGGCACCTGTTTGTTTTCAAATGCTTCTCCAATGGATGCTACGGCTTCGACACTGATGAAGCAGAAACCTTCATCTTCTATCTGTTTCCCTGCCGGTACAGGACTGCCGGTAATCTTTTCCACTATGAAGCTTGGATTTGCCGATGGATAACAGGAATCAATCACAAGAGCATCAGCACCGGCCGCGACCGCCTCCTGTCCAAGCCTTTCAGGTACGGTCATGTATATTTTTTCTATATTGGTTAGCTGTTTTAATTTTTTAATACCTTTTTTAACCGAATTAAAGTTTTCCTTCAGAATAGACTGTCGGGTGGTTACAAGAAGATCATCATCCATGCCTGAAATTACAAGACACTTAAACCTGCCGGAGTCCGTAAAAAGAGAGATGCCGGGTTTACCCGGCAGGTATGTAAGATATTCAGCAATTGCATCAGGCAAGGGGTTGTCAGCAACGTCACTGAAAGCTGTATCTTTTTCTTCAGCATCCGATACTTCTATGGTAATCGCCGAGTACTTCCTTCCAAAATCTCCGCTATAAGTTGTAACGTTTTTAACCGTTCCAGTGACTGTTGAAATAATGCTATCAGTCCTGGTTATAGATAGTTTCTGTCCGGTTTTCACGCTATCTCCGGATTTCAGAATAACCGAATCCAATGATTCAAACACATTATCCGAAAAAAGCAGAACGGTTTCAGGTATAGGAATTGTCTTAACTTCTGAAGCAGCACTTCCAAGGATATTGTATTCGAGCACAGGTTTTTTAATTCCGAAAAATGATCTTTTTATCATATTGTAACCTTTTTACTTACCTTATATGGCAGGATGAACAATCCACAGGTCCCGAGCCATACTCCTTGTGGCAGCCGATACACTGGGTATGAAATGCGTCAGACCGTTTCTGAAACTTCATTTCCTTATCTTCGCCTTCTATATCTTCGGGTTCATGACAGTCTGCACATGCCCGAGGGACAGACTCTCCTTCTTCCTTCTGGTGGCAGTCACTGCATGAGTAAGATTTTTCATCTTCACTCTGATCAGCAAACTGATGGTGTTCCTCAAGCGGTTCATGGCAGTCAGAACAAATTTTTGGTACTGTTTCGATTTTGCTTGATCCGTGACAGTCCCCGCATGCCCTGAATTCAGTGCCATCCTCCTCATAATGGTGATGACAGTCAAGACATGAAAGTGCATAGCCGGAATCGTCGGCGTGAATCTTGTGAGTAAAAAGCACCTTTCCAGCTGTGTTTTTGAACATCATTCGAACAGGATTCTCAGGTGCCTCCACCGGAAAGGCCGCATAACAAACAACACCTACGGCAAGAAGGATTATCGTCATGAAGTAAGCCCGCCGCAGTCCTTTATTTGAACTCATCTGGTTCCGTTCCTTTCAATATATGTAGGTGAAGCATCAAGCTTATAGAATAAATGAGTCGAATAACATAATGATATAAATCATGCAAGTTCTTTTTTTCTGTCAGTATAAGGGGACGTCCCCTCTTTCTTTTGATTTGACCGAAGACAAAAAATATAATATTAATTCGAACTAGAATAAACTGGAAGGGCAAAAAAATGATCCAAAAAGTTCAGGTAAATGTACCATTTCGAATGCTGTGGGAGACGTATCTCGATAAATTTATGGAATACAACCTTGATCCGGAAATCGGTATTGACGCTGATGCTCTGGACAATTTTTCTTTTTCTGATTTTAAGAAAATAGCAAAAAAATTTAAAGATAAGGAACGTCGCATAACGTTTCATGGCCCATTTATAGATCTTTCACCAGGTTCAAATGATCCGGAAATTAGAAGAGTTACTAAAAACCGGCTAAAACAGGTGCTGGAACTTGTTCCTTTGTTTGAACCTGTTACAGTCGTCTGCCATGCAGGATATGATGAAAGCCGGTACGGTTTTTTTCAGGAAGAATGGATGGAAAAAAGCCTGGAAATGTGGTCATGGTTTGGGATAAGACTAGGCAGGGAAGGAACAGGGCTGATGCTTGAAAATGTTTATGAAAGCGGTCCTGATGAAATACTTACCCTCTTTGAAAGCCTTGAAAAGGATAATGTGGCATTCTGCCTTGATCCGGGCCATACGTTTGTTTTTGGAGAGACTCCACTCGAATCATGGATCAAAGTTCTTGGAAAATATATAGGCCAGATTCATCTCCATGACAACAACAGTAAAAAAGATGAACATCTTGCACTCGGTACCGGGAACATAGATTTTCAGCCTGTTTTTGAATTCCTGAAATACGACAAAGAAAACAGGACTGTTATTACACTTGAACCTCATGATGAGGCATCTCTCTGGCCGAGTCTTGAGTTTCTTGAAAAATTTATTCCGGAATATTAGGCCACTTTACTGTTTCGCCCTTATAATTTTTTAGTGTGTATTCTTTGTCATCTTTTCCCATTATATAATAATCAGGCATCAACGGAATTTTGCCGATATTGGTTGCGATGACATACATCGGCTGAGCAAGACCTGTTGTATGGCCTCTTATGGAGTCCCTGATAAGCTCAGCCCCTTTTTCAACAGGTGTTCTGAAATGATCGATTCCCGGTGCAGGCTCGCAGTAAAAAACATAATAGGGGCGGATACGGACAGAGAGTAACTTCTGGTGCAACTCCCTGAAGATTTCAGAATTGTCATTGATTCCTTTGAGGAGTACCGCCTGATTACCGACATTAACCCCACAGGAAAGAAGGTCGAATACCGCCTTTGCGGTCTTCTCTGTAATTTCTTTGGGATGATTGCACTGGGTATTAATCCATATAGGAACCTTATGATAAGGGCTTAAAACCTTTTTAAGTCCTTCAGTGATTCTTTGGGGGAGTACTATCGGCGTCCTTGTGCCGAACCTGACCATCTCAAGGTGCGGGATCTCCCTAAGCTTTTTGATTAAATATTCAATTTTTTCATCAGACAAAAGAAAAGGGTCACCCCCTGTAACCAAAACATCCCTGATTTCTTCATGATCTGATATCCATTTTAAACCCTCGTCCACGTCCATGCGAAGACTGAGTTCCTGATCAACAACAAGTTCCTTTCTAAAACAGTGCCTGCAATAATTCGCGCATATTTCCGTTACGGTAAATGCAATACGATCATGATACTGTCTTGCGATACTGTCGGGCCTGACCTCTTCGGTTGCGCGATTTTCCTTCCATATAAGGTAGTTATCAATTCCAAACTTATTGACCTTTTCCTTTAAGGACGGCACCACCTGTCTTCTGATGGGGCACTCCGGGTCATCTTTATCCATGAGTGATGCAAAATATGGTGTTGTTCCCCACCTGGTCTTAAGAGTGGTTATTGCCTCTTCTTCTTCTTTGGTCACATTGACCAATGTTTTAAGGCGTTCAAGCGTATTGACACTGTTTTTAATCTGCTCGGTCCACTCTTCCATTTCTATCCCCTCTTCTATTTCTTTTCCTGGTATTTCTTTTCCTGGTTATATGCTCAAATATTTTGCATACTCCCTGTGCGTAATATTCGCCCTGTGCTCTTCCCAGTCCTTTATCTTCAGGCTCATATATTCATCATAAAGCTTTTCCCCCAGAGTCTCTTTGAGGAAACTGCTCCTTTCCGCCTCAACAAGCGCTTCATACATACTCTTTGGAAGAAACCGTTTATCCCATACTTTTATCCTGTATTGCTTCTCATACGTACTTCCTACGATGGGTTTGGCGCATTCGAGCTTGTTTCTCAGTCCATCAAGTCCCATTGCAATGAGAACCGCCACCTGGAGATATACGTTGCCCGCCGGGTCCGGATTTCTTAATTCAAGCCGGGTGCTGTCCGGGTCATCGGAATACGGTATTCTCACCATGGAACTTCTGTTGGTGAACCCCCAATTTCTTACAATCGGTGCTTCCCTTTCGAGAACATAGGCCTTGTAGGAATTAAACGTCGAGGCCATAATAATGGACGTCTCTCTTGCGTATTTGAGTATTCCTGCAATAAAGTGCTTTGCAATATTTCCGATATTGTTTTCAGCACCTTCCTCATAAAACACATTATTTCCGCTCATATCCTGCATGGATAAATGAATATGGAGAGCGTTCCGGTTAAAACCGTCAAACGGTTTTGGCATGAATGTCGCCCGATAACCGAGATTCTGCACTGCAGTATGAGTAATATGCGTAAAAAGAAGGGTACGGTCGGCACCCTGGAGCGGATCAATACACTCAAGGTTAATCTCATGCTGGGACGGCGATACTTCATGATGGGCTTTCTCAAATTTTATTCCACATTCTTCCAGTATAGTTATGATCCTTTTCCTTACCAGTTCTCCCTTGTCATGGGGTGTGGCCTGAAAATAACCTGCATCATCCGAATGAACGTCTTCTCCAAACTTACCGCTTTTCAGGACAAAAAATTCATGTTCGGGACCGATAAGAAACCGAAAGCCGAATTCTGTTTCAGCCTGTTCAATAACTTTTTCAAGAACTGCCCTTGGGTCTGCCTTTGCCCTTTCTTTCTTTTCATTATATATCCGGCCCACAAAAAAACCGAGAGTTTCATCTTCAAACCTTACCAGTCTAAAACTGTCAGGATCAGGGAAAATAAGTCTGTCGCTGCTTTCAACTGTTGCGTAGCCGGCAATCGAGCTGCCGTCAAACCCGATACCGTTTTTAAGCGTTTTCTCAATATCTTTCGGATTTATCGAAAGACTCATGGGTCGTCCGTTAAGATCTGTAAAAAATATTTTTGTGGAATCAGCTTGTCTCAGCATCTCTTGAATCTGTTCAATGTCGGCCATTATCTCTCCTTTTTGGATACAATTTTAAATGTTTTTAAAACCATTTTCACGCGAAATAGCAGCATGAATACCAAAATTCAATAGTAAACTTGGTTCATATTTGATATTTATTGCCGTTGATTACCTAAACGCTTATTCTGTCGCCCTTTTTTGTTGACATAAAATTGACCATTGCTGTAACTTTCCGTTAAATTTAATTGGAATAAAAGGAAAATAAAAGGAAAATCAAAGGAAAACCAAAGGAAAACCAGATGAATGATACCGGCAACGGACAGGGCAACAATACAGACAATAAAGAGCTCTCAAAAGACTTCATAAGAAACATAATTGCAGAAGACCTTAAGACAGACAAAAACAACGGCAAAGTTGTCACAAGGTTTCCGCCTGAACCGAATGGATATCTTCATATCGGCCATGCAAAATCGATCTGCCTGAACTTCGG
The DNA here is from genome assembly GCA_019307665.1 of Deltaproteobacteria bacterium. GTDB lineage: Bacteria > Desulfobacterota > Desulfobacteria > Desulfobacterales > SURF-7 > JAFDJC01. The sequence continues at coordinate 8,723 of JAFDJC010000089.1, forward strand.
AATTGCCGAAGAATATGAAGGGGGCCTCTGCAGCCTTCGTTTTGACGACACAAACCCTTTGAAAGAAAGCACCGAATATGTCGAGTCCATCAAGTCTGATGTAAAGTGGCTTGGTTTTGACTGGAAGGACAGACTTTTCTTTACATCAGATTATTTTGACAAACTGTATGAATTTGCCGAAAAGCTGATTAAGGACGGCAAAGCCTATGTATGCAGCCTGAGTGCCGATGAAATAAGGCAATTTCGCGGAACACTCAAAGAGCCGGGAAAAGAAAGTCCTTACCGCAACCGTACAATTGAAGAAAACCTCGATCTTTTCAGACGGATGAAGGCCGGAGACTTTGAAGATGGCACACATGTACTCCGTGCAAAGATAGACATGTCATCCCCCAACTTGAGCTTACGTGATCCGGCTCTATTTCGAATCAGGCGGTCATCACATCATAGGACAGGGGACAAATGGTGTATTTATCCGATGTACGATTTTGCACACTGCCTTTCCGATGCCATCGAAGGCGTGACACATTCTTTATGCACGCTTGAATTTGAAAACAACAGGCCTCTTTATGACTGGGTGATTGAAAATGTTGAGCCGGAATTCAGGCCGCAGCAAATAGAATTTGCGAGACTCAACCTCACCTATACGGTAATGAGCAAACGAAGGCTTTCGGAACTCGTGGAAGGTAAATTTGTTTCAGGATGGGATGATCCCCGGATGCCGACCCTGTCCGGACTTAAAAGAAAAGGATACACTCCTCATGCTATCAGGAATTTCTGCGACCGTATCGGTATTGCAAAAAGGGACAGCATGGTTGATCTCGCTCTCCTTGAACATACGATAAGGGAGGACCTTAATGATACGGCTCCCCGGGCAATGGCCGTTCTTAATCCCCTTAAAGTCGTGATCACCAACTACCCCAAAGATATTACAGAAGAATTTGATTTTCCATGGCACCCACAGGATGCAAATATGGGCTCGCGTAAAGTGCCGTTTTCAAACACACTATATATTGAGCAGGACGATTTTATGGAGGACCCGCCTAAAAAGTTTTTCCGTCTTTCACCGGGCAGAGAAGTCCGGTTAAGGTATGCATATTTTATTAAATGTAATGAGGTCATAAAAGATGAAAAAACAGGTCAAGTAAAAGAACTTCTTTGCACTTATGACCCGGAAACAAAAGGTGGGTCGGCGCCTGACGGACGAAAAGTCAAGGCCACGCTTCACTGGGTTTCAACAGCCCATGCAGTAAAAACAGAAGTCAGACTCTATGACACACTTTTTACAAAAGAAAACCCCATGGAAGAAAAAGAAGGTGACTTTAAATCAACCATTAATCCCGAATCTATTAAAATTTTAACGGAAAGCATGGTGGAACCGGTTTTGGCTGCAGCCGAACCAGGAACACGGTACCAGTTTGAAAGACTCGGTTATTTTTGTGTCGATTCAGTCGATTCTACAAAAGAAAAACCGGTATTCAACCGGACAGTTACTTTGCGTGATCAATGGGCCAAGATACTGAAACAGAAAGGACAAAAGAAAGGGGGCTAAATGGCATTCAACTTTTCTGGAGATAAAACAGGCGTGGGGCTGCTGTTCATGAGGATTGGAATTGCGGTTTTCCTTATTTTTCATTCAGTAACGAGGCTGGCAGGCAGTGCCTCAACATGGAAAAGTATCGGTAAAATGATGAATTTTGTTGACACCGGCATGGAGGTAAAAACTGTCGGACTGATAATTCTAATTTTTGAGCTGATAGGAGGAGTCGGCATTGCTTCAGGATACTTTTTTCGAATCGTGTCAGCCTGCATGGCGGCTGTTTTTGGTTTATATACCTATCACTACTATTTTGTTGCCGGCCACACAATCCTCCCGCTCTATTCGTTCGGGTTTCTTATGCTATGCCTGGGCCTTGCGCTCACAGGTCCCGTAGCATATATTATTATGTTTAAATCTAAATGAGGGATCATCATGTCATCGTCACCTCATTACGCTATTTTGTTTTATGCTATTTAATATAATGCCGATTAGTAGAGACGCAAAATTTTGCGTCTCTACACAAATATTTAATCAGCAAAATTTTACGTCTCTACCCAAATATTTAATCAGAATATGACCGAAAAATTCAAAAACAAATACCGCATAAAATCCACCCGACTGCAATCCTGGGATTATGGGTGGAACGGCGCCTATTTCATCACCATTTGCACAAAAAACAAGGAGTGTTATTTCGGCGCAATAGAAAATGGAAATATGGAATTTTCTGAAATCGGACGTATTGCCTGTAAATATTGGGCGAAAATCCCCAATCATTTTCCG
>JAFDJC010000283.1 GCA_019307665.1 Deltaproteobacteria bacterium
AGGATTTCCCCTGATGACTGCATACGGTTTTACCCCTGCTGTCCTGTGTGTCACCAACGGCTGCAGGGAAGTATTCTTCATCTGGATTTCCATAAAAATTTCCCCCGGGGGACTTAACCCCATGTGACGGCTAAGCTCAAGAGACAGGCAATATATATCCTCCAGTTCATCAAGTTTTACTAAGCTGTCAACATGAAGGAAAATCTCTTTGAATGATTCAAATCGTTCTCTTACCCATTTTGTATTTGAAAATTTTTCAGCATAAATGCGCTGGATGCCCATCCTGTTTCCCAGCTGTTCAATCTCTTCCATCACCCTGTTAAAAATAACTTCTCTGTTTTCAAGCAGGGTATCTCTTTTATGTTCTTCAAGATCATCCCTGAATGCCCTCACAGTTTCAATTGCATCAATTGCGAGCACTATATCTCCCACTCCGTCATGCATAAGAAAAAGAGGCAGGAGGTGCGCTTTCATCACAAATTCACCATTGTAAAAGACCTTCATGATCTGATAATTTTGGTCGAGTATCCATGGAAATACCGTCCAGTAAATATTTTCAACATCAGCGTCCGCCTGGAAAGGACTTTTATCCGATGTGCAGTCGCCCGTTTCCTTTCCCAGCATAAGATATGACATATCTCTTGACGCAAATTCAATTTCCACGCCTGTCCCCCGAACACCGATTATCTTCTCGGTTCCCAATATCGATATATGTTTTGAAAGGTTTATTATTTCCCGTGAAATTTCATCTGTAAAAACATGCAATATATCATGATCTATCTCTATAATATCAAGAGATGTACGACTTTTAATTCTCTTTATTATCCGGCTCGCCCTTATGATATTTAATGATTCCCTGACAAGCTCCAACTTTTTCCCCTGTTGAAGGTTTTTTATCTTCTTCTCGAGTATCCTCTCAGACTTTTCAGGAAGGTCGATATCTTTGATTGAATTGAGAATGTCTTTTCTGATGAGGTTATGTTCTTCCAGGCATGATCTTAATTCCAGACCTGCTGCATCAGCCAGAACTCCCCTGTTGCTTTCAAGGACATGCCTAAGATTAATCGGGTTATTCAAATTCTGAAATAGCTGGATGTTGATATTGAATTCTTTCCTGTAATCCCTGTGCCACGCCTGATAGAAGTCATAAATAATTTTTTTAAAAGTATTCTCTTTTCTTTTCAGAGCTTCGGTAACCAGTTTTCCAAGGGCAAGGTTAAGGCCTTTCTTCTTCAGTCGCCCTTCCTTTTCCGGTACCAGTTTATATTCACTGGGAAGCTCGCCGTATCTCTTTCTTGCAGCATTCAGCGATATAACGACTGGGCCTATATCTGAGACAAAGCCTATGATATTCGGGTTATATTCCAAATGCTCAAGTGACGGCAATCAACGCTCCTTTAAATTTCAGATGCCCTGGTTAACTCATGGATTTAACAACAGGCTTGTCGGATCAGACGATCCATTTATAGGTAAATAACAAAAAAATAAAATAATTTTTGCAAAAAGCTCATCAAACAATTGACCTTGTTACCTCACGAAGCAATGGATCTGCTTCCAATTTCTTCAGATTTTTCCTGTAATCATCCCCTGGTTTAATAAAGCTAAATCCGGTTCGATAATATTTCTCGAAATTCTTGCCCTTATGCAGCTTGCTCCAAATTACCTTGCCTGCAATATCCATTGGAGGAAAAACATTAGTAGTGATCTTGATTTTATATTTTTTACCGGCATCCAGTTGAATTGTGGTTAATACTTGCACACCTGTTACACTCAAATTAATTAATACAACCTTTCCCAGAGGCTTTGCCCCTAAACCCAAAAAAGATGATTTGTTTATTGAAACTCGGCAAGATCTCAACTGGAACCTTTTATCTTTCCTTCTTCCTGTCATGTCGTCTATCCTTTTTTAAGTACTGTCATATTTCCATGCGGCGGTAATCAATTTAGATTTCGGATCATTATGCTGATAGTTTAAACTAAAATGGATCAAAGGTCAAAGGCCGATATGCTACATGCCACTAATGGTGGTTTCAGAGTGTATGCACCTTCAATACAACCAAGGCATCAGTTTTGATCTGATTAGCCTGATCAACGATACAAGGTCTTCATCAGAGACGAATGAAAAATCAAGGTGCTCATTCCGGATAAACGAACGGATTTTCTCATGTACGTCTTCTGTAAGTCCACCATACTGCCCGATAAATGAACTCAGACGTGATTGGGCTTCAGGATAAGGGAATCCGCAATAGTAAGCTGCATACATTAACGCCGAATATAGAAAAACTCTCCTGACCCTTTTAACTTATGTAACCACAACCGAATTGTCCCAGTTTCCGATGGGACTGGGTATATACTTATCTGCGTTCCGATCATTTTCCCATTTCGTTTCATCCATAATGTATTTGAAATGATATTCCTGATTCGGTTCAACTTCGATGGTTGCAGTAAATGCTCCATTTTTCAGACTCTTCATGGGAGTGGCCTTATCATCCCAATTGTTAAAATCTCCAACAACACGAACAGATTTTACTCCATTGGCTTCTTCCTTCGGTATTCTGAATGTAACTTTACACACTGGTTTGCTTTTCAAGTGCTGTTTTTTAATGCCCATAAGAATTCCCCCGTTCTTGTTAGTGTCGTTTCCCTAATGGTTTAGAGTGAAACTATTGTTGCCGGCCTAAAAATCGCACTATACTCATCATAATATAGACACTTTATAATCAAAATAATTGCAAACAATGCCATAAATAATTCGAAATTTAGAAAAGAACCCTACACAAGATGTCTTTGGAATAATTTATTTCTATATCAGAAAATTTAAAAAATCGCGATAGGAAAATAAAAAGGCCTCACAATATTATATTGATAATTTCCAGGTGAATAAAGGCACTGATTGTCAATATGATATTTTCATGATATTGCTGAAAAAGCATCTTTTTTACGATACTCGAAGACAGGGAAAACAGATGACAAAGACTTTGGCTGAATGGTTTAAAGAGGGTGTTCGCTGCTTTCATAAACCGGACGGCCCCGCCGCTATCATGTCTTTTGAAAAAGTAATCGATACAGATCCGGCATACCGCCATTCAGATGGTGACAATCCATATTTTTACCTGGGAAAAATATCTGAAATGGAAGAGCGTTTGGAAGATGCCATTGGCTATTATTCGAATGCTCTGTCTGTGGATCCTCACGATGAAGAGAGCCTGATCGGCAGAGGCAGCTGTTTGAGCGTGAGAAATGAGTATGACCGGGCAATTTCAGATTTTGAAAAAGTCCTTGATCTTGATCCGAATTTAAGAAAAGTCCCAATAGAACATGTTTACTCTGCCATTGCCGGTAATTATGAAAAAAAGGGCGACCTTATTAATGCTTTGGTTTATGGGAAAAAAGCACTTGAAAAAGATCCCCTTAATTACAGATTTCAAGAATTTTTGAAGCGGTATGAAAAACCGGGAAAGGAAATTATATGAAATACATCGGACAAGACACAAAGGAAAATATCATAAGCAGGTTCGGAAAGCACGTGTCATCAGGCAAGGCTGATTTTTTTAAAAGTGTGGGCATTGATTTTGTCTTTGGTAAAAGAGAGGGGCCGTATGTTTGGGATGCCGTCTCTTCAAAACGTCTCATCAACTGCCATTGCAACGGCGGTGTATTTAACCTTGGACACCGGAATGCAGAAATAATCGACGTTCTGAAAAGCAGTCTTGACGAACTCGACATCGGAAATCATCATCTGGTCAGTGAGACAAGAGCCCTGCTTGGCGAAAAAATGTCAGAGGTCTCACCCAAAGACATTTCATGCACTGTTTTCGGTGTAGGAGGGGGTGAGGCTATTGATCTGGCCATCAAGCTTGCAAGAGGCTTTACAAAAAAAACAAAAATTATTTCAGCAAGTGGCGGATACCACGGCCATACAGGTCTTGCACTGGCAACCGGCGATGCGCAATATAGAGATC
>JAFDJC010000284.1 GCA_019307665.1 Deltaproteobacteria bacterium
CAGGTTGCCGGGAAAACAGGCACCACAGACAGCTACAAGGACGCGCTTTTTATCGGCTATTCGCCTTTGGTGGCCACAGGTGTCTGGGTGGGGCAGGATAATTATCATACACTTGGAAAGCTGGAAACAGGCGCGCGAGCCGCGCTTCCCGTATGGATAGATGTAATGGAAAAAGTGTTTGCAGACAGGCCGGTAGAATATTTTGATATTCCGGACAATGTGGTAAGGAAAGGAATTGATCCTGAATCAGGCAAACCGTCATCAGCGGAGATATCAAGCACTGTATCGGCACTTTTTATAAAAGGGACGGAACCTTGAATAAAAAAATAAAACAAATTCAAAGCGAATTAAGGCAGCTTGCAAATAAAGAAAAAGCCGAACACGCTCAACGGTTTTTTAAAACAGGAAAGGGTGAATACGGAGAAGGGGATAAATTTTTGGGTATTCGCGTTCCTGTTTTAAGAAAGTTTGTAAAAAAACACAGGGGAATAGCAGCAAATGAAGCTTCTGTATTGTTAAAGTCGAAGTTTCATGAAGAGCGTATGCTTTCTCTTTTTTTTCTTGTAGATATTTTTAAAAGAGGGGAAGAGAAAATTAAAGAGAGAGTTTACAGACTCTATCTTGATAACACAAAGTATATTAATAACTGGGATCTTGTTGACACGACTGCCGGGCATATTGTCGGCGCTTTTTTACAGGGCCGTGGCCGACAACCGCTCTACGTTTTAGCCAGATCGAGGAGTTTGTGGGAGAGGAGAATATCTATAATATCTACTTTGCACTTTATTAAGGAAAATGAATTTGAAGACACCCTGAAACTGTCGGAAATTCTTCTTAATGACAAAGAAGACCTGATGCATAAGGCTGTCGGTTGGATGCTGAGGGAAGTTGGGAAACGGGATTTGAAAACCGAAGAAGAATTTCTTATAAAACACTATAAGGTAATGCCCCGTACAATGCTACGGTATGCCATTGAGAAATTTCCGGAAAAAAGAAGGCAAATGTATTTAAAAGGGAGAATATAAAAAAGGGGAGAACCATGGTATCTGTATTAAAGAAACTTTCAGTAACTATTGTTATTATGACTTTTTTGTTCACCGCATCCTGTACACCATAAGGGAAAGCCTGGTTTCAAAATACAGGGCTGAGGGCAGTCTTGAAGTTATTAATATCGAAAATCTTGAGAATGTAACCGAAGGTAGTTATGATGCTATTCTGATAATGGATACGTGCATGGCATGGGGGACCTTTAATCCATCCGTAAATAATTTTCTGGAAAAAATCGAAAAAAAAGACAACATTGTTTTATTCATGACAGCTGATGACGTGGAATGGGAATACAGCTACCAGAATGTGGATGCCATCACATCAGCTTCAGAGATTGAAAACAAAGAAACCGTAACAGCCAAACTTTCTGAAAGGATTGATGAAATAATTTCCGGGCTGTAGTAACAGTATATATTTAACCTGACCGGGAATAAGGCTGTCCAGACTAATAACAAAACCAATAACTAGGCCAACAACCAGGTTAATAACCAGGCCGATAATTAGGAACAGATATGTCATATACTGTAAAAGATATCCTGAAAATTCAGGTTGCACCTGCTCTGGGATGCACGGAATCGGTGGCGATCGTATTATTCTCAAGATCATGCTTGAGAAACAGTTTTCCGATTTCCTTAATGATACGGAATAGATCCTTTCATATGTCCCAAGTGTAGGCATGAAAATTCAAATATTTACAAACAAAACAATTCGTGTATTATCATAAATAATTTGAAAATTTAGCGACATTGAATCTGGTAATAATGAAGACCTGATCCCTTTCTTCGAAGCAAGGAGTATTATAAAAAATGGACGAGAATTTGTCCTCCTATAAAAACAACTACATCACGACTCTTCGTGATGACATCGTCTCCATTATTTCTGAAAAATTAACCCCTGCTGCTGAAAAATATGGCTATAGCGATTCACCTCTGGAAGAAAACGTAAAATGGAAGCCGAAAGTTCTTTTGTTGGGAAATTACTCTTCGGGTAAATCCACCCTGGTGAATGATTTTTTAGGCGGCAATATTCAACGAACGGGCCAGGCTCCCACGGATGATACGTTTACAGTCATTGCATATAAGGAGGCGGAAGATCAATCTGATGAGATCAGGGTGATTGAAGAGCGTGAAGGCCGGTCCGTACTGAATGATCCCGAATATCCGTTTGTCGGGCTAAAAAAACATGGAGACCGGTTTTTAGCACACTTCAGACTGAAGTTTGTGAATTCGCCTTTTTTAAAACAACTCGTCATTATCGATACACCGGGGATGCTGGACAGTGTCACCGAAACCGATCGAGGATATAACTATCAGGATGTTATCGGGGAACTGGCACAGAATTCCGATTTGGTTTTATTGCTGTTTGATCCCCATAAAACCGCCACAGGAAATGAGGCCCACACCAGTATCCGGGAAACCCTACCGAAAAAATGCTTTGAAGATAGGATACTTTTTGTACTGAATCGGGTCGATGAGTGCACCTCTCTGGAAGATTTTCTTCAGGTATACGGCACCTTGTGTTGGAATTTATCTCAGATGACCGGAAGAAAGGATATTCCACAAATCTATTTTACCTATTCTCCTCATGTGGCAAATCATGATGCAAATTCGGCGGATTCAGAAAAGTTTTTTATCCAAAAAATTGAGAACCAGCGGGAGTTATTAAAGGCTGCTGTTCTAAAAGCGCCTCACTATCAATTGGATCACTTGGCCGATTTCCTGGATACGCATTGCGAGAGACTCCATCATTTGCTTGAGGTCTTCATCCAATATAAAAAGAAAATGAATGGAAATCGCAATAGATTTATATTTTTTATGACAGCATTTAGCATACTGTTGGGGCTGGCAGCAGGGGGGGCAGGGTTTATGAACGGACTTGGCGATCTGGTATTCACATTAACCATTTCCGCCGGCGTCGCAGTCGGCACCATATTTATCGGTATGCTGATAGTATTCCCGTATTTTCGCAATCGATTTCATGAAGAATTGCTTGGAAACTTGGATACATTAACGAAGAAAAAACATCAAAACCGAATCGATTCGTGGAACGCGGTAAAGCAGTCCGTCGTTGAGTATTTGACAGAATCAAGGCAAAACCTTTCCTTACGGAAATTACGGAAAGAGTTTTCCATGCTGCAAGAGGTTATGGAGATTGAAATGCCTGAAGTTCGGGAAGGTTTGCAGCAACTCAATCGTATCGAATAGAAGTTATTTCGTAACGTTATAACCCAGACAACAAGTTGTCTGAGCCACCCTAATTACAACTCCATGAAAACATATAAATCTCAAAGATTTGTAATGGCATTATGTTTTATTTGCAGCCCAACAGGATTTTGAATTTGACAGGGCAAATATTTATTATATAAACTAAACGATTCTATAATTCGAAAAAATATTAGGGCTAAAGGAGTATGGTATATGGCAAATTTTGATCTGTTTTATGAAATTATCAACAATCCGGGCCAGTATGCAATGAACTGGAAAAAAGAGACCGGCAATATGGTGATCGGATATTTCTGTTCATATGCACCGGAAGAAATTATAACAGCAGCAGGCGCACTTCCTTACAGGATTCTGGCCGGATCAGGAAGCATTTCAAAAGCAGATGCGCATTTGCAGGCATACAGCTGCAGTCTGGTTCGTGGAGCATTGGAAGATGCGCTTAACGGAAGACTTGATTTTCTTGAAGGAACTGTTTTTCCTAACACATGTGATTCAATCCAACGTCTTTCCGACATTTGGCGCATGAATGCAGGTTTCAAATTTCATGCAGATGTGATGGTGCCTGCTAAGCTTAACACACAGAGCGCCAGGGATTATATGACTGCTGTTCTTGAAAAATTTAAAAAAGAACTGGAAGAGCATACAGGAATTGAGATTACAGAAGAAAAGCTTAAGGAAGCCATTGACATGTATAATGGCATAAGAAAAAATCTTTCCCGGCTTTATGCCATAAGAAGGGATGCGCCGGGTGTTATCAAAAGCAGTGATATCCATGCCATATTCAAAGCTGCAATGGTTATGGACCGGAGGCAGCTTTTGGAAGAACTTGAAAGGCTTACAGCCGATCTTGGGGAAAAAGCAGACGCTCCTGATACGGCAAAAAAAAGAATAGTCCTGAGCGGCGGCCTTTGCAGCATGCCTGATATTTATAAGACCATAGAGAATTCGGGCGGTGCGGTTGTATGGGATGACTTTTGCACAGGATCACGATATTTCGAAGGAGATATCAAAACCGATGGGGATCCTTTAAAATCGATTTCAGATCGATACATGGAAAGAGTTGTGTGTCCGGCAAAGCATAGAGGTGTGTTAAACCGTGGTGAGTATTTGATTAATGCAGTCAAGGAGAATAGAGCGGACGGGGTCATCTTTCTCCTGTTAAAGTTCTGTGATCCCCATGCATTTGATTATCCGTACATGAAGGAAATGCTTGAAAAAGAAAATATTTCGAGCGTGTTGTTTGAGATAGAGGATCAACTTCCTTCAGAAGGGCAGATCAATACAAGATGTGAAGCATTTATGGAAATGCTGTAATAAAGGAGAGCGTCATGACAGATCCGAAAAAAGAAATAGATCCTGAAGTTGAAAAAAGAAAAATCAAATCAGTCAAGCGCATGAAAGAGATCATGACTGAATATTATATCGAGGCCAAGACACCCAAAGAACAGATTGGTAAAAAAATCGCATGGATTACTAGCGGCGGCCCTGTTGAGCCCTTGATCGTAATGGATGTGATACCTGTATATCCTGAGAATTACGGTGCAATGATTGGCGCAAGCAAAATGGGAGTCGATCTTTGTGAAAAAGCCGAATCAATGGGATATGCAAGTGATCTATGTTCCTATGCAAGGGCTGATATTGCCAGTGCGACGGTCAACGGCGGTCCCATCGTGGGGCTTCCTGAGCCTGACATGCTGATCTGCTGCAAC
>JAFDJC010000090.1 GCA_019307665.1 Deltaproteobacteria bacterium
ATAAACAATATGCAATATAAGCACCATTTTAATACATACATAGTGCATATATAAAATATGCAGAAGGCGAAACCATGAGCAGGAAAAAATCTCCTTTACCGCAGATTGATAATGAAAATTGGCAAGGCCTGCCGGAAGAACTTTTGCGTCTGTGGCGAATCCCCTTTAACAATGACATCGAACCGTCAAAACTTATCATCGCGCTGCGCGAGCGCATTAAGGAGCTTAACTGTCTATATGCGATAGGACAGCTATCTGAACGTCATTCAGATTCGGTTGACGATTTGCTGCACGATATTGTTAGTTTTTTGCCTTTTTCATGGCAGTATCCGGAAATCACATGCGCCCGGATTGTGTTTAAAGAAAAAATATATAAAAGCAAGGGTTTTAAAATCACAAAGTGGCGGCAATCGTCACGGCTGTTTATGTATAGTGAGCCGGTGGGTGAAATTACCATCTTGTATCTTGAAGAGCGACCAGCGGCGGATGAAGGACCGTTTCTCAAAGAGGAACGCGCTTTGCTGGATGCACTGGCTCAGCGGATCGAATCTGCTGCAGTGCGAATTTATGCTGAACTGGAATTAAAAGAAATCAACAATCAACTGCTTCTGGAACAAAAGGCATTGCGGGAAGCAAACGCAGCTCTTCGAGGAGTCTTAGCAAGGATTGAGGAGGAAAAACAAGCAATTTATAAGGATATACACGCAAACGTTGATAAAGTTTTGATACCGATCTTGCATGAACTGACTCTGCACTTGCCTAAAATACAAAGGAAATATGCAGAGATGCTACGAACCAACCTGGAAGACATTGCGTCTCCGTTTGTCAGCCATTTGTCGAAAAACTTTCTTTCGCTGACATCGACAGAGATCACTATCTGCAATATGATTCGAAGTGGATTGCAGACAAAGGAAATTGCTCAAATTCGGGGTGTATCAGTGGGTACAGTTAACCGCCATAGGGAACACATTCGGCGAAAGCTAAAGATTACCAACAGCGACATTAATCTTACAACATATCTGCAATCGAATATGGAGTAGAACTGTTCCTTGGGGATAAGCTGATATTTTGAACCGAGAAAACAGTCATTCTCCTTCCACTTTTCTTAACTGTCATGACATTTTATGAGTTTTTCAATAAGATCAATCAATTTTTCTTAAAAATACAATTTACCTGTTTCCAGGTTTGAATTTTATTCTTGACGAAAGGGTCGCGACCGTGTGTTTTATATCTGGTTGATATTTTAGAAATAAGACAGAAAGCTTTTCGGAAAATTACTGTGAGACATTATTTTTTTCAAATCATTTTTCGGTTGCTGATTTTGATGCTCTTGCTTGCTATCATACCGTCCTGTGCAGAGGAGTTTGCCTTGGCAACTGAAAGACCGACTACTCAAGGGCTGACGGGAGGGCCGGACAGCTTGCTTGCACAAAAGACGCTGGTGCGTCAAAACGATCCGCTGGTATTGCCCGGCGACCTTCTGCCTCAATTTGATGGTGTACAAATTGAAAATTTACGGCTTTTTGCTCACAACGAAAGTCAATTTGCCGTCATCCCTTTTCAGATAGATGAGAGAGGCCCGGAAGGTGAATTTGTATTTACAGGCGGCCAGGCGGCCGGCACGGATGTGGATAAGGGGCACTTTGATTACAATGACGAGGTTGTGTTTCTTGCCAAAGATGTCGGCGGGCAGGTGTCAAAATCAGAGTGGGCAGAGCTTGGTGACAGAGGCTCTGAAATTATAATCATTGATCCAAAGGATGACTCCCGGAAAGGATGGGTCTATCTCATCCACTTTCCAGAGAATCCACCACCCCTCTCCAATAAAGATTATGTCAAATATACTCCGGGCAAAGAGATTGTCCAAAGCGACTATTACACCCTGAAGTACATGAAGGGGTCTCCCTTTTACATGGATATTATTTATTCCAGAAAGGCCGGCGGGAATGGCGAAGACTTTTTTGACAGGGTCAAAGTCCGCCTTTCGGTTGAAGCCTTTTTCCATCTCATCCACATCGAAAAGACAGAGGAGGATTTCAAATCATTTGTCATCGGCTGGAAAGACGGTCCTGTGCGTGTGTTGCGCAAGGTGGAAAATTATTTCCGCATATTGTTCAATCTTTCTTCCCCTTCGATTTTTTCCGTCAATGAATATTACGAACGGCTCACATACACCCCGGTTCAACTCACTATCCCTTTTCGACTCAAGTGGGTGTTCAACACCTTCGGCATCAATGACTGGACATGGAGAATATATGGCGATTTTCCCGGATTAAAGGGCGGAATGGCATATACTGATCGAAATCTTGACGGTTTCCGTTTTACAGGAAATCACACTCCTGAATATTTTGAAAAGAACATCGACATGTCTCGCTTTAACTGGGGGTATAACACGAAAGAGGGCGTGGGCACCTGGTTTCCAAACCTCCTGCTTCCTGAAATGTTATACGGAATCGTCACCCTATATGTTGTTGATGATGAAAAATATCTCGACCCGCCTGATGACACGCCGGGTTTAATCGGTGCCGGGATGAAAGGCCGCTGGGAAGAATTCAATCCAGACCTGATGAAGAAGCTGGAGCCGGGAACCTATGAGCTTTCTTTGGACACCTATTTCCCTCACCCGTCAATCAAAATTGAGGAGGTAGAGGAGTGGCTTCAGATCAGGAATTTTCCGCTCTGGGTGGAAGTTGGTGAAACTATGGGTGAAAACATCCTTTCCGAACCCCGGAATGATAAAGGGACGTATGCTTATAAAGAAGAGCAGGAAGATGACGGCGAGCAAAATTTTTGCGGTGTGTTGACCGACACCCGGGGACGAGAACTCCATCTTCACCGGATCTATTTCTATGCCGGTTCATATCGGGTCACTCCCCGCACAAATATTGTAGGAAGACTTTTTACTAAAGAAGAATATATTCATTTAGGCTTCGAGGATATTCGACGCCTTGATCATTTTTATGAAAAAACAGATCCGGTTTCCGAGATGAAGAACCCGATGGTTCAAAAGCTGACCCTAAGAAATGGTGAAGTGATCGACCTTTTGGGATGTAAACCATGTGGTTTTAGTGGACGGCTGCCGGATGGAAAAAAAATCTTCCTCTGGGATACCCAGATTCGCTCATTAGTATTTGTGGATTTCCGGGGAAAAAAATAAATCGGGTAACACCGGCAACTCGTTGCCGGTGCCCGAAGGGCAAGAAGCTGTTCTCAAAACTTCCGCCTTCTCAAACCTTCTTGTGCTGCGCACCCAGACAACAAGTTGTCTGGGCCACCCTTATTACGACTCCATGAAAGCATTTAATTGTCAAAGTAAGTGAGTTGGGTAGAGTTCTCTTTGTTTTGTTGGGTTTCGTGCCTCAACCCAACCTACGAAAATCAGCAACTATGGTTTTAATACAGTTCTTCGGAAAGAAGTATGGCTTCGGCAACCTCCCGTATGGATTTCCGGGAGTCCATGCTCCGTTTTTGTATCCACCGGTAAGCTTCATTTGCTTCCATGTTGCGCCTTCTCATGACAATCTCTTTTGCCCGCTCCACAAGTTTACGGGTCTCGAGTTCCTCCTGAATCACCTTGGTCTTTACCATAAGCTCGGTGTTCATTATTGCAACGGCAGCCTGATTGGCAACCGTGCTGATCATGTTCACTTCCGTCTCTGAAAAACTATGGAGCTTTGCTGTAAAGCAGTTGAGTACTCCGATGACCTTTTCGCCCCTTACATGAAGCGGCACACCGACCATGGATACGAGATTCAGCTTTTTCGCCATCTCTTTTTCTTTAAACCGCGGTTCTTTTAAGACGTTTTCCACAACAAGAGGCTTTTTTTGTGTTGCCACAAGACCCACAACTCCTTCGTCCATGTCTAGTGTTCGGTCTTTTACATAGTCCTGGTCAATGGCCTGGGTGGCTTTTAACCGTATGGCTTTGGGCTTTTCATTTTCATCGATCAGCCACAGGGAACAAATTTCAACACCGGTCACTTTGGCGGTAACCATCACAATCAGTTTCAGTATGTCTTCAAGATACTGTTCCGACGTAATGGCCCGACTGATTTTCAAAAGGGCTTTAATATATTCTTCATAAGTATCAGAGCTTATTTTTTCCATGGCAAGTAACTTGTTTGTTCGGCTATTAATGCCGAAATCTATTTTATGTCTGCATGATAATCCTGTAAGGACTTTATCATTGCGGCCCCTTTTCTTCGAGCGCTGATTCCTTTTGCCGTGGCCAGGGCGGCGGCTGTTGTCGTAATATACGGAATCTTGTAATTGATTGCCGATTTCCGTATATAGGAATCATCTTCCTGGCTTTCTTTTCCGCTGGGTGTATTCACCACCAGCTGGATTTCTTTATTTTTAATCGCATCCACAATATCCGGTCGACCGTATCCAATTTTTTTGATCGGCTCTGAATCGATGCCATTGTCGGACAGGAATTTCCCGGTCCCTTTTGTTGCCAAAAGTTTAAATCCCTGTTCTCTGAGCAGTCTTGCGGACTCCAGAACACCGGGTTTATCCCTGTCTGCAATGGTAATCAGCACAGTCCCTTCAAGGGGCAGGGGAAGTTGAACCGCTTCCTGGGCCTTATAAAAGGCAAGGCCATACGAATCCGCCATTCCTAACACTTCACCTGTGGAACGCATTTCAGGCCCGAGAACCGGGTCGACCTCAGGGAACATGTTGAAAGGGAAAACCGATTCTTTTACACCAAAGTGACTGAAACGACCGTGTTCCAGTTTGAGGTCAGACAGTTTTTTACCCAGTATCACCTGAGTCGCCAGCCTGGCCATGGGAATATTGCAGACTTTTGAAACAATGGGAACGGTCCTTGACGCCCGCGGGTTTGCCTCTAAAATATAAACCGTATCATCGGCAATCGCGTATTGAATATTCATCAGGCCCATCACTTTAAGTTCTACGGCAATTTTTTTGGTGTATTCGTTTATGGTTTCAATATGCTTTGTAGGAATGCTGACAGGCGGAATCACACATGCTGAATCACCTGAATGTACACCGGCAAGTTCAATATGCTCCATTACCGCCGGCACAAAAGCATCTGTTCCGTCGGCGATGGCGTCCGCCTCTGCCTCTATGGCGTTCTGTAAAAATTTGTCGATAAGGATCGGTCGGTCCGGGGACACGTCAACAGCCACAGCCACATATTGCCTGAGCATTTCTTCATCAAGCACAACCTCCATTGCACGCCCACCAAGAACATAAGAGGGTCTCACCATGAGTGGATACCCAATCTTTTCGGCAACTTGAAGAGCCTCTTCCAGAGAACCGGCCATGCCTGACTCTGGTTGCGGAATGCCCAGGTCGCGCATGATTTTCCTGAATCGGTCCCGGTCTTCAGCCAGATCTATGGTTTCAGGAGATGTGCCGAGAATCTTCACACCCGCCGCCTCCAGTTCCGCTGCAATATTAAGAGGCGTCTGCCCGCCAAATTGAACAACGACGCCTTCGGGTCTCTCTTTTTTATAGATACTGAGCACATCTTCAACCGTCAGCGGTTCAAAATAAAGTTTGTCGGATGTATCATAGTCCGTGGAAACTGTTTCAGGGTTACAGTTCACCATAATCGATTCATACCCTGCATCCTTTATTGCAAATGCCGCATGTACGCAGCAGTAGTCGAATTCTATTCCCTGTCCGATTCTGTTCGGTCCTCCGCCAAGAACCATTATCTTTTTTGCATCACTCACAGCAACGCTGTCAGGAGCATTATAGGTGGAATAATAATATGCTGCATTCTCAACTCCGCTGACAGGAACCGCGTCCCATGCCTCTGCCAAACCTTTCAAAAGACGTTTTTCGCGAATTTTCTTTTCAGGTACCTCTATAATCTTTGATAGATACTTGTCTGAAAAACCGTCTTTTTTTGCCTGAATCAGAAGGTCATCGGGAAGCGTTTTGCCTTTATATGCAAGGACTTTTTCTTCCAGGTCCACCAGTTCTTTCATCTGTTTGATGAACCAGGGCTTGATATGGGTCAACTTATAAAGTGTTTCTATTTCCGCTCCTTTTCTAAGCGCTTCATACATTATGAATTGACGTTCGCTGGTGGGTGTTCCGACAATTGCCATAAGTTCTTCAAGTGTTTTGTCGTTAAAATCCTTGGCAAACCCAAGCCCATAACGATCAATTTCAAGAGAACGAATCGCTTTCTGGAACGCCTCCTTGTAGTTTTTCCCAAGGCTCATCACTTCACCCACCGCACGCATCTGTGTTCCGAGTTTGTCCTCAACCCCTTCAAATTTTTCAAATGCCCATCTCGCAAATTTGACAACCACATAGTCTCCGGAAGGAGTATATTTTTCCAGGGTTCCATCTCTCCAGTATGGTATTTCGTCCATTGTCAACCCGCCGGCAAGAAGAGAAGAAACAAGGGCAATGGGAAAACCGGTGGCTTTTGAGGCAAGAGCCGATGAACGCGAGGTTCTGGGGTTAATTTCAATAACCACAACACGCCCGGTTTTTGGGTCATGCGCAAACTGGACGTTTGTTCCGCCTATAACTTCTATGGCTTCAACAATGTCATATGAATATTTCTGAAGTCGCTTCTGCAGTTCCGGATCGATTGTAAGCATCGGGGCTGTGCAGTAGGAATCTCCGGTGTGAACACCCATTGCATCGACATTTTCTATGAAACATACGGTGATTATTTGATTTTTTGAATCTCTAACCACTTCAAGTTCAAGCTCCTCCCAGCCAAGAACCGATTCTTCAACAAGAATCTGGTTGACAAGGCTGGCTGAAAGGCCTCTGGCTGCAATAATTTTTAAATCTTCAACATTATATACCAGCCCGCCTCCGGTTCCACCCATTGTATAAGCCGGACGAATAACAACAGGATAGCCAAGTTTTTCAGCAACTTTTTCCGCATCTTCAACTGTATCTACAGCAGAGCTCTTCGGCATCTCAATGCCAAGACGATCCATGGTATTCTTGAAAGCGGTTCTGTCTTCACCACGTTCAATGGCATCAATGTTGACACCGATGATTTTAACATCATATTTTTTAAGTACACCGTTTTTTGCCAGTTCAGATGACAGATTGAGGCCTGTTTGCCCCCCCAGGTTAGGCAGCAGGGCATCCGGGCGTTCTTTTTCTATGATTGCGGTCAGATTTTTCAGATTGAGTGGTTCAATATACGTGGTATCTGCCGTTCCCGGATCTGTCATAATAGTTGCCGGATTTGAATTGACCAGTACAATTTCATACCCGAGACTTCTAAGCGCCTTGCACGCCTGGGTTCCTGAATAGTCAAACTCACAGGCCTGACCAATTATTATGGGACCTGATCCTATAATCATCACTTTTTTAATGTCATCTCTTCCCGGCATAGAATTCTCCTTTTCTTTTTGAATTAAATGCTGGATATAATATTTAAAGTTTTTTATCAACTCTATTACTGATGTTAAAATTCAAAAAATTAATTTGAAATATTTAAATCTTACTATTATGATGATGCGAACTTAAATTTTGTATATTAAAAAAGGAGCTGTTCATGGGTGGAATTTTTGGAAATGTTGCTAAAACAGATTGTGTTACAGATTTGTTTTACGGAACCGATTATCTTTCTCATCTTGGAACTAGAAAAGGCGGAATGGCTGTATTAGATGCCGACAATTTTTCAAGGGCCATTCACAACCTCGAAAACTCATATTTCAGAACAAAATTTGAATCAGATCTGGATGAATTACAAGGTAGTAAAGGGATCGGTGTTATTAGCGACACTGAAAGCCAGCCGATTATCGCCAGTTCACATCTCGGTACATTCGGCATCGTAACAGTGTCTAAAATAAATAACATTGATGAACTTTCGAAAATCGCCTTTGATAAAAAGAAACATTTCTCAGAAACCGGCGGGGGCGGCATAAACCCCACAGAACTGGTGGCAATGCTGATCAGCGAAAAAAACTCATTTGAAGAAGGAATCGAATATGCCCAGGAATGTATCAATGGTTCCTGTTCCATGCTGCTGCTGACAAAAAAAGGGGTTGTCGCTGCAAGGGACAAACTGGGCAGAACACCTGTCATCATAGGAAAAAAAGAAGGCGCATATGCAGCATCATCTGAAACATGCGCTTTCCCGAATCTGGGATTTGATATTGAAAAATATTTGGGCCCCGGTGAAGTTGTTTTTTTAACCGCAGAGGGATATGAGCAATTAAAAAAGCCGGGCGATAAAATGCAGGTTTGTTCTTTTTTATGGGTCTATTATGGATATCCTGCTTCAAGTTATGAAGATATTAATGTTGAAACCGTGCGGTACAGATGCGGCAAGGCACTTGCAAAAAACGACGATATTGACATTGATTTTGTGGCCGGAATACCTGATTCAGGTACCGGACATGCCATAGGCTATGCAAATGAAAAACAGATTCCATATGCCAGGCCTTTTGTTAAATATACACCCACGTGGCCGAGAAGTTTTATGCCTCAAAATCAGAAGGTACGAGACCTTGTTGCCAAGATGAAACTGATCCCTGTTAAAAATTTTATCAATGAAAAAAAGATTCTTTTCTGTGAAGATTCAATTGTCAGAGGAACCCAGCTTCAGGACAATGTTCAAATACTCTTCGATTACGGTGCCCTGGAAGTTCATATGCGGCCTGCCTGCCCGACCCTGATCTATCCATGCGAGTTTTTAAATTTTTCAACTTCCCGTTCAACACTCGATCTTGCCGGAAGAAAAGCGATCAAAGGGATTGAAGGAGAAGAAGACAAAAACCTTGATGAATACGCCACAGCAGGATCAGGGAAAAACTTGGAAATGATAGAACTTATTCGCAAGCGGCTAAAGTTGACATCCCTGAAGTTCCAGAAGATGGACGATCTCGTTGAAGCCATCGGCCTTCCGAAAAACAGGCTGTGTACTCACTGCTGGGATGGGTCAAGTTACTTTTAAATCCGGGTCTGAATAACGATAACAGAAATCACTATTGAACTTGTCAGCTTAAAAAAAACATACCGCTTAATCTATTTTGGTGTCCCTGATTGCAACGCTGATGCTACCTAAAACACCGCCCGATATTTCTACCCTGTCTCCATCCTTTAAAAAAAACAATTTCCCGTCTTTTTCAACTTCAATAAGCTTGGCAAGCTTTGTGAAACGGCCGATGCCAAAAAAATTAGCCAGACAACGTTTCCATTTTGGCACTTGGAGCGCCACTCCCGAAGGAGTGCCGGTCAGAATTATATCTCCTTTCATCGGCAAATCGGAATTATAACCGGTGTATATAAATGAAAGCATTTCTTTGGGAGTGTACAACAGCTTTTCTGTTGTTTGTTGCTGGCGAATCTCTCCATTCACCTTCGTCGTAAGTATAGTACAAAATGTTGCATTTGCCTGTGGAACATCCGGAACCCAAACTTTCTTCCCGAGCGGTAAAAATCCCGGAAAACTTTTTGATGCGCCCCAATAGTCGTATCTATTATTCATTCCTTCGCCTATGACTGCAAGACTCCTTGCTGATATATCATTAGCCAGAAAATAACCAACTGCCGGCATATAATTTTCATCTGGAAGTTTTTCCCATGCGACATTTTCAAGTAAAACCATCGCCAACTCTACTTCATAATCCACCATTGGAGGAATTTCTATGTCACCGTATTCTTCTTTGATTTTTGTATCTATACCCGGTTCAAGTTTCTCTAAGGCAGATATTATCTGAGCATGTGTCGGCAAGTACACAGTATCATGGCTCGGATTTAACGCGATTATGCCCTTTTTAAATATCGGCGGAATCTTGCCTGGGCTGTAGCCGCATTGAGTTTCCGCAATGTGGCCTGGATATGTCAGTCCAAATCCAAAGACTTTCTTTGGTTTGAGATCCATATCAACCAGCATTCCCTTTCCTGCATTCAAATTTTGACACAAGAACTTAGGTGGTTCAGGTATTGTTGAACAACTGAAAAAAATGGAAAAAAGAGCGCTCACAATTAACGTTTGTATTATCGTATATTTCATTATCGTTTCCTTGTTCATCCAACAACTATAAAACTCTTAGAGATTCAGCTTTATATTCACAAACCGATTATGTGTCAAGTTTATCAAATACTCCATACAATATGCTACTTGCAATCCTATTTTGTATGATTTAGACTATTTTTTACTTTCATAAAGCTTCTCCTCTTGTGCACTTTGAGCGGCTCACTTTTAGAGAAGTTTTATTATATTTCCGTAAATGTCATACTATTATTGCCCCACAGCATAGCTGTGAGTTTACCTTGATTAATTAATAAAGGTTAATACTGCAAACATAAAAAGGGAAGGCCACATGAGTAAACAACACATTGAAATACGACAATCATTTAATGCACCTGTCGAAACCATATTTAATCTTTTGACGGATCATGAATCTTTTGGGAAAGTGATAGCGACTAAAGTCAAACGGGTGGTCGATAGTCAGGAAGAAAATAAGAATGGTGTGGGTTCAGTCAGGCGGATCACCTCTTTTCCTGTTCCTGCTTTTGAAGAAACCGTCGTTACATTCGAACCAAATCACCTGATGGAATATGTGGTCAGTAAAGGTAGTCCTATTAAAAATCATAAGGGCCGAATGGAATTTTCAGAAGAGGAAGGCAAAACCAAACTCTGTTACACTATCGATTTTGAGCCAAAACTACCCTTCACGCTTCTAGGCTCTGTTTTAAAACAGGCCATTGAAAAGCCCATACGAAAAAGTTTGGAAAGACTCTCTAAACGCTATGCTCCCTGAAGAATATACAAAGGATAGCTTTAAAAGATCATATAAATTTGTCCGGTTTTATAGCAAATAAACTGTCCGGTTATAGCACTTAAAGCTAATAGCGGCATTGACGGACAATCTCTGCTGCCCTGCGCTGAAGGTCACAGGCAAGGGGTTCTTTTTTATTCAGCGCTTCTTCCAGGGCAGCAAGAATGTCGTAATATATATCCCACTCCAAACGTTCTTTTTCATACTGCTGTTTGAGAGGAGAAGGGTCACCCCGGGT
>JAFDJC010000285.1 GCA_019307665.1 Deltaproteobacteria bacterium
TGAAAGTTTCCCCGAAATTGATTGAAAAATGACTTTTTCACTTGTCAATTCGACTCAGCTCTTGACGCTACTATCATTGCTAATATTTAAACCTTGTTTTTGGGGAATGTCCTGCGTTATATTACGGTTGACATACTTAACCTCTTTAAAGTACAAATAAAATTGTATGAATTATGATGTTTTATAACACGGCAATTGGGCCGCCTGATACATGTTGTATTTTTTAAAAAAGGAGGAAGATATGTTTAATTTGAGTATCAATAAATTAAAGGTGGGCGGACTATTTCTTATATTAATGGCGTTTTCTGCCACAGGATACGCTGATGATATTAAAGATTCCATTAAAGAAGCGTTGCAGTATTATGAGAATGGTGAATATAAAGACGCGGTGGAAAGCCTTAATTATGCGTCACAATTAATTCAACAAAAAAAAGCAACGGGTTTGGAATCTTTTCTTCCAGAACCTTTGAGTGGATGGACCGCACAAAAGACCAGTTCTCAGGCAGCGGGCGCTTCTATGTTTGGTGGTGGTATAACGGCTGAACGTAAATACAGTAAGGGTTCCAGTTCCATTGCCGTCAAAATTATTACTGATTCCCCACTTATGCAAAGCATGATGATGATGTTTTCTAATCCCATGCTTGCTACGTCTGACGGCGGAAAGCTTGAAAGAATTGGGCGTCAGAAAGCTATTGTCAAATTTAACCCTAACAGTAAGCGGGGTGAAATCAAAATCGTTGTTGCAAAACAATTCCTCGTGTTAATTGAAGGGCGAGGAATAACAAAGGAAGATTTGAAAGGGTATGCAAAGGCGATTGATTATAAAAAACTGCAATCTTTACCTTAATCATAATCTGACAAAGAAATATAATGCCATTCAGTCGGATGCTCGTACCTTACGCCGCTGGTGGCTGACGTTAAAAATATTACAGGGACAGTATGTCTATTTCTTCCGGCAAGATGCCTGTATCTTTATGACAAGAAATAGATATACTGCCCCCGCAATTTCGACTCGGTTTTATTCAATATTTAGCCCTGCTCCCCAGTTCCAGACCTTTAAAGGGGTTTTGTTTGATAAAGGAAACATCCGGACTTTCATATCAGGAAGGTCTAAAATAAAGCATGTATGGTTAAATTTTGTACTTCCTGGATTAATGACCAAAGTGTCACATAGCTGTTCAGCAAACACCTGGTGAGTATGCCCAATGACCAATACATCATATTCAAAGTTCTTTAAATAAGCAGCCCATCGTTTTTTTTGGTTTAATAAAACCCTGGCGCTTTCATCCAACAATGTAATTCCTTCCATTTGTGAGCTGGGAGGGCTTGCGTGAACTAAATATAAATGCTTTCCTTCAACTGTTAATTCAAAGGAAAAGGGCAATTTTCTAAGAAATGCGCCAATCGATTTTTCTTCTTCGCTAACAAGATTGTTAAGAAACCAAACATCATGATTTCCTGAAACCATTTGACAGTTACTTTTAATAAGCAATTCACAGGTTTGATACAGCTCTTCCCCATACCCTGCAATATCTCCTGCACAAAGGATTAAGTCTACATCCTCATGCTGAAACATTGACAGCGCTTCTCTAAGAGGTGTAACGGTGGCATGAACATCGCTGATCAATCCGATTTTTGTTGGCACCCCCCAACCTCGATTGCTTCAATAAAAACTGAAAATGAGATAAATAAAAAATCTTAAAGTCATCATTTTCAAAAAAAGTACCTGATACCGATACCGCCTTCAAGGTCAAAATCGGTATCTGGTGTCAGGTTTAATACAGGCACAAGTTCAACAAATGCCCCCAATGGAAGGTTTTTGAACTGGTATTCGACACCGACGGGTATTCGAATTCCAAGCTTATTATCTTTTTTTTCTCTTTTTATAAATCGAAGGCCTCCACCAAAATACAGCGGCAGTTTTCCTTCAGGCACTTGTATAAGGTCATACACATGATAGAGACAGGATCCATAAATATGAAACTCATTGTCCCCACTTGTTGCCCATCCAAGGCCGCCATCGATAGAAAGTTTGGGGGCAAGGTTGTATTTAGCTGTTAATCCTGTGGGTTGTCCGGCGATTACACCGACACCGAACATATATTTTTTAAAAAACGAATCGTTAGATTCCTGAGCGAAAGAAGCATTAGGCAATAAACAGATAGCCAAAAAAATTAGAAGAACGGTTATTTTTTTCATGATTCCTTTTACCTTTTATATGAGTTTCAAGCTTTCCTATAATTGACAATAAATCAGATAGCACAAACTATAGAATAGAGAATTATGAGTCAAGAATTAATACTGACAAAAAGTCAAAATATTTGATCAGATGTTTTAAAACGAATTTTCTATACATAATACGGTTTTTTCCGAGCTGTTCACCACTCCCACTTTAATCCTTGTTTTGAGTTTAAAAGTAAGATATCAAAATTCATGTGTAATATATACTTAATAATAGAAAGCCGTAAACGAAAGAAGAGATATGGCGGTATTCGAATATAAAGCGTTAGATGCAAAAGGAAAAACCATAACCGGTATCACCGACAGTGAAAGTGCTCCTGCCGCACGCCAGAAGCTCCGCACATCCGGTATCTTTCCTGTGGATATCAAGGAGGCATACGACCGGACGACAGGAAAGGAATCAGAAGGCCTTTCTTTTTCCAGACCGTTCAGACGGGTGCGACAGTCTGAAATTACAATGATGACAAGGCAGCTTTCAACGCTTATTGGGGCCGGTTTTCCGCTTGTGTCTGCAATTTATACCCTGGTGCCCCAGTCTGAATCCCAGGCGTTAAAAAAAATACTATCCAAGATTAAAGACTCCATCGAAGAGGGAAAAAGTTTTGCAAGCGCCCTTTCTATTTATCCTGATATATTCTCACCCATTTACATCAATATGATTCGTGCAGGAGAATCATCGGGTTCGCTTGAGATTGTTCTGGATCGGCTGGCAGATATCACTGAAAAACAACAGAGCATGAACAATAAAATTAAATCGATTATGGCATACCCGACAATAATGGCCGTTCTGGGAACCACTGTTCTGTTTTTCCTTATTGCGGTTATTGTTCCAAGGCTGACCACTATTTTTGCCGATGTAAACCAGGCACTGCCGCTAACTACAAGAATATTAATTGAAATTAGCGATATTCTCAAATCAAGCTGGTGGCTATTTCTTTTTCTGATTGCAGGAGGTGTGATTCTATTTCGTTATGTTAAAAAGACCGCTAAAGGCAGACATACAATTGATAAAATATTCCTCGCACTTCCGCTTGTCGGTCCTTTGGTCAAAAAACTTGCTGTTGCCCGTTTTGCCAGAACGCTCGGTTCACTTCTTGAAAATGGCGTTGCCATGCTCTCCGCCCTTGACATCGTAAAAAATATTGTCGGCAACGTAATCATTGCAGACTCGGTTGAGTCATCGGCAAGAGAAGTCGAAAAAGGATACGGGCTGGGCAAGGCCCTGGAGGCAGATAAGGTCTTCCCTTACCTATCGGTGCAAATGATACAGGTGGGGGAACAGAGTGGTGAGCTTGAGGCAATGCTTTCCAAAATCGCCGACGTATTCGAAAACGAAGTCGAATCCACCATGGTAGGCCTCACCTCGCTCCTTGAACCATTAATCATTCTCATCATGGGCATTGTCGTTGGCTTTGTCGTCCTTTCAATCGTACAGCCGATCATGGAGATGAATCAGCTCGTAAGATAAAAACACCGTCTTTGGCCAGGTGCAACACACCGAAAATAATGATTATTTTTTAATAAACGCAACGGCTGCCCTCAGCCTCCTGACGGTTTCTTCCTTTCCAAGAACTTCGATCATTTCGAATATGCCCGGACTTACTGTTTTTCCTGTAAGCGCCACCCGGGCCGGCTGGGCGACTTTCCCAAGCTTTTGGCCTGTCTTTTCCATGATTTCCCTAAAAGCATCCTC
>JAFDJC010000091.1 GCA_019307665.1 Deltaproteobacteria bacterium
ACCTTTAGATAAAGATAATCTTTCATTACGGTTTGTTTGTTATAAAACTGACTTCCATATTGCCTGCTTTTAGAAAGCTTTGCCATGCTTTGGCTGTTTATGTATTCTTGGTATCCGTCTTCAATAAAGGTAAAGTAATCTTTCATTTCATCTGAGGTGTAACCCTGACCATTCTTGAAATATTCAAAGATATAAGTTGTGTCATGACTTGTAAGATAGCGGATACCGAGAAGAAAATTTATCGCATCGTATTGCTTTTCAGTCAGATTCCCCTGCTGGTCAGTTATATATTTTACATAATCCAAAACAATGGCTGCTTCACCGTGGATTTCAAAATTTACAGAAATATTTTTGGAAAAATCGACTCCAAACCTGTCTTCAACTTCTTCTCCGGACAGAAACATAATGTCCAGATCTGTGTCAAAAGCAAAAAAATAAACCTTACCTCCCCATACAATCTCCTTTTCCGTGCCCCACTCATTATTAATATCTCCTGACACCGGAAGAATTACAGGCGTCAGGGCGATAGTCTTGAGTGGACTGTTTATACTTTTTATCAAATCACCGACAACAACATAGTATCCTTCCAGGGTTATATCCGGGTCTTCAATATCTTTTGGACGGCTGAAAAAGGCTACCGGGTTCCAGGCATATCCCTTGCCCCATTTTAATACTTTTTTGCCGGCATCTACTGTTATAGATGGGTCCGGCAACAAAGACACATAAGCCTCTTCCGCTTTTTGGTCATTTTCCCAATCTTCATCATCGTTATAGTAAAGATCTCCATTGAGGCGGGCATAAAAATTTACCGCGCTAATCCGGTAACTCCCTTCAACCTTGAGTTCCATATCGGTTTGAAAAAAAATGTCATCGTCCCTGCCGTTCGGGTATTTTTGATTAAAAAGGAGACCGTCCTCATTGAGCCCCTTTACCGTTTCAAATATTCTAAATTCGGCATTGAATGAATACGGTTTTTTTTCAACTTCAGGAATTTCAAAGTCAAGATCGAGTGTATCTGAACTTTTATCTTCTGTAAATTCTGTCGTAAATTCTATTGCAAATATATATCCCGGGATGAAAATATAAATAAAGATTAAAAAGAACAATATACGAAGAAATAATTTCACTACTGTCTGAGACCTTCAACCTTTGACATGTAATTTAAGGTGAAAACTTCGTCAGGCAGATCTCTTTCTTTCACCTTTGCAAAAATAATCATCGACTTATATCCTTTATAAAGAGGACTGTCGGTCTCGATTACAGCAGGACGAACAATACCTCCTCCAAAATCTTTAACCTTTTTAAAATATAGAGTTTTAATAAGCATCCCCGATGAAGCAAAGCATTCTAGTTTGTCCGGAAGAAGTCTTTTACCATAAACCCGCATTTTCACACTGTCATAGGCAACGGCGTTTGTCTTTGCTTTAAGGTGAAGGATATGTCCGTCATCTGTTGATTCGACCTTTTCACAGTTGTATTCTGAGCTATAATCCACACGCATAATATCCGAATTGTTAAATACTCCTCCGGTTACTGATTGCAAACTGGTTATACGGATAGGCTTACCTACATTCGGAATATAAAGCCACATATTTTCCCCGATTCGTAAGGTACTCCTTCCCTTTTCGCTGGCCGGAGACAAAAAAACAGATGAAATTTTATCTTTTCCTTTTTTAACTGAATACATTACAAATTCTTTTTTTGAGCCGTCCGGTTCAATATCTATCAGTTTTCTGTACATTTCATAACTTTCCGGATTAAGATTACGATCTACCTTTTCAAGCATTTCATTCCCGTCAAGGGCAAATGCCGGTGCAGAAATGCACAGAGACATAAACACTACCAGTAATATTTTTTTCATTGTATTCTCCTATCCTATACATGTCCCAAGGCATCAACCGGTTCCATTTTTGAGGCCTTGTATGCAGGTTGCAGAGTGGCAAAAACTGAAACCAGTATAACTATTACAGACACCCATGCAAGCTCTGAAAAACTGATTGTCGGAGACAATAAAAGATCGTCCATTCGACCAAAAGCAAACCGGATCTTATAAATATTCAGAATATAAATTCCAAAAACGCCTATAATATTACCAGCCAGGACACTGATAAGCCCAAGGGATAATCCTTCCGCCAAAAACAGTCCCATTATTTTGCCTGGAGCGGTTCCAATGGCGGACATTGTTCCGATTTCTCTGACCCTTTCGTAAACAGACATCATCATAACATTTAAAATGCTTATAAGGACAATAGCAATCATAATTATTTTCATGGAGACAGTCATGATGTCTATCATCTGGGCTATATTTGAAAAAGGTGAGAGTTTTTCCCACGTATGTATTTCAAAAACAGTCTTTCCTTTTTCATTTTCAAACTTTGCCAAAGCAAATTTAAGATCTTTGTAAACGTTGTTGAGCTTATCAAATTTTTTAATCCGCAAGGCAATTTCTATAACTTCCGGTTTTTCCATACGAAGCAAAGATTGAGCATCCTTTATATGCATATACCCTTCCTTGCCCTGGGGCCCTAAAATGCTTTCTATGATCCCGGCCACTGTGAAATTAAGACCGTTTACAGAGCCATCCTTATTATTGGCTACAAGCACCACAGAGTCTCCAATTTTGATCTTCAAACCTGCGGTCAGTTTTTCAGGAATAATAATTTCTCCCGGTTTGAGCAAAAGATCCGGTATTTGGCTGCCGCTGAATTTCATGCGCTCACTTATATCGGGACAAACTTTTATTTCCTTCTCCGGATCAATCGCATTTAAGCGGATATTTGTGGTTTCTGTAAAATTACTCAGCATGGCACTAAGCTTTATTCTTGGTGCATAAGCCTCAACATCGGGATTTTCCTTGAGTACTTTTTCGATCTTTTTGTAGCCCTTTTGATTAATGGTCAAATTAAGCGGCGAAGTGTCTATAGAAGACACATATCCTTTTTTATGGATCTGCATTTGAGCGAGATTTGAATCGGTAATCTGGCCGATCATCATTTCCTTAAACGAACCGGCAAGCCCTGAAAAAAGTATCACCATCAACAGGCCGAGTGTGATCAGCAGCGATGTCAGCAAAGTCCTTCGCTTATATCGCATCAGGTTCCGTAAAGCTATTTTAAAAATTCGTATCATTATATTGCCCCTTCATTTTTTTTGGCTAAATAAGTCTTCCGTCTTCTAATGTATAAATAACCTCAGCTTCTTCCATGACACCGGGATCATGGGTGGAAAAGATAAATGTAGTTTTGAATTCATCCCGCATGGCGCGCATAAGGCGAATGACATTTACTGCTGATTTTTTGTCCAGATTTGCAGTTGGTTCATCTGCAAGAACAAGTTTTGGCTGTGTTACCAGAGCCCGTGCCACTGCGACTCGCTGCTTCTGACCTCCTGAAAGCTGGTCGGGAAACTTATCTTTCTGATTCAGCACCCCCACTGATTCAAGGATCTTTAATACCATTTCCTTTCGTTTTGATATGGATTCATTTTTTATCATCACAAGAGGGTATTCAACGTTTTCATAGGTAGTGAGCACCGGGAAAAGGTTGAATGCCTGAAAGATAAACCCAAGGGCAGAGCCTCTGAACGCTGCGCGCTGTCTTCGATCAAAAATATCCACCTGCTCCTTACCGACAAACACCTTTCCCCTTGTCGGCTTATCTAGGCATCCGATGAGGTTCAACATGGTGGTTTTTCCGCTCCCGTAAGGTCCTACAAAAGTAACAAAGGATGCCTCATCAATGGAAAGGGTTACGTCCTGCAGAGCTTTTACCTGCACCTCACCTGTCTGGTAAATTTTTGAAACATTATCAATCTGAACCAAAGCCATGATTTTCTCCTTAATGATAAAAATTCAAGTCAAAGCAGTTCGATTTATATTGTTGGCGATAATATAAATTACACTACGCTAATATATTTGTGCAGCTCAATTTATAATGTATTCGGTGAGTGATAAAAATCTGTAACGCCATAGGCGGCAGGTTACCGTGATAATACGTAAACCTTATCCTCAAGCCAACAGGTATAGAGAAGAAGCCAGCGCGCCTATGGTGGCACTTTCCATCTTTTCTCCTGTGTAAACTGTCAGTTCCGTCTGGTTGCCAGTCAGTTCTGCAACCTTTTCGTTTGTTTGCGGACAGTCATATAGTCCTGCGGTCCATGCTGCGAGCCCTTTCAGCATGGAGTCGCGAGAGTCCAAATACGGATAAAGTAAGTGTGCCGAATTTTTCACCAGTTCAGGTCTTGTGTGGGCCAA
Source organism: Deltaproteobacteria bacterium (assembly GCA_019307665.1). GTDB lineage: Bacteria > Desulfobacterota > Desulfobacteria > Desulfobacterales > SURF-7 > JAFDJC01. Next base: position 4,253 of record JAFDJC010000091.1, read on the forward strand.
CCGGGCAATACCCCATAAAACACCTTGCTGAAGGGCTTCATGCTCAATAAAATTGCCTTCCGGCATAATATAAGACAGAAGTATATGATGATATTCATCGGCAATTAACAGGCTGCGAGCCATTGCTTCGCCCATTGCTTCAGGTGATCCCCAGCCGATACCGCCTGATTCATCATTGAGATTCCATATCATACGGCGCATCACAACCCGCGCCTTCTCAACGTCACTTTCGGCCATTCCGGAGACAACAACACCCATGGCTGTTATCGATCGCCACCTGACCAGTTCGTCCCGGTTATACAATAACGAAAAAAGCGGATTGACAGCCTGCCTCCCCGACAGACGACTTATCCCATCCAGTCCTTTTTTGAAATCCTTATCCAAAAGAAACTCAAGAATCTTTTTTTTTATCTTCCGGAAGTCTGACATTTCTTTTCTTCAAAAATGTGCTTTTGCTGCCCGTCACCTTTACTTACCAGGTTATGATGGCAATAACTTATTGCTGTTTCTAACGTATTTTCTCCGGCACAAATTTTGCTATTGCGATCATTCCAACTCCGACCAGGATGGCAACAATTTCACTCCAGGTTGACTCAATTAATGCTGATGATTTACCGGTGACGACCAGGGTAGACTTGCCACCAAACAGTTTTTCGAGCAACCAGGTACTTTCCAGATTTCCATACATTGCTGTAAAAATACCCGCACCAACCAAACCACCCAAGATAAAAAATAAAGCATCTATCCTGCCGCTGCCTGCCGCTGCGACACCCGTTCCCGGACAAAAACCACCTACTGCCCAGCCAAAGCCCAATAACAGGCCGCCGACAATAACACCCCAGTACATGGTTTTAATACTTAGATGGCCAGGTTCAATCACACCCACCATTAAACCTGCAAATAACAATGACGAAGAGATCCCTATTCCAGAAAAAATTGCTCTCATCAAGTGCAAATCGGTTAAGGTCAGCATGCCAACAATCTTGCCCGGATCTGCAGCCCCTGAACGTTGAAGTACAAAGCCAAAAAGAGTGCCGATAACAATTGCGAATACAATATCCATAGCCAACTCCCTATTTTCTGTACAATAAAATTGCGGTAGGTACTGCAATGACGAAAGCCGCTGCTGCAAAAAGATAACCGCTCACAGCAGTTTGCATCATTCCGCTCATCATATGCCCACTGGTACAACCGCCTGCAAGTCGTGATCCCCAAAGTACAACCACACCCCCAATAAAAGCTAATCCATAGCGTAATAATGGATTGTTACCAAATCGTTCCTGGTGATATAATGGCAATTGTTTTATCAAATTTTTTTTATCTTTCCGTTGTACAATACCACCAATTAATCCACCTGCTGCCATACTTAAAACAAAGATAAAACCGTAATTAAAAGGATTAGCTACTGCTTTGGCATACTTGCCCCCAGACTTGTTTAAATAAGCATTACTGCTGCGGTAACCCGACTTTGAAGATTCATCTTTAACAACAAGGCCATCGTTTATTTTTGATGCAATAACACCATCAAAAATGACAAACTGGGTTGAAACCCCGACGGGCTTTACAAAAAAAACTGCCAGTAAAAAGCAAAAACCTAAAGCACAACCACTTTTAAACCAGTTCCAATACATTCCGACACCTCCTTTCGCAAAACTCATTCAGTGCTTAATTTAATCAAAAGCCATTTCTGTTTTCCAGACTTCCCAAACTTTACCGACAAGGTCCGGGCCGGGCTTTAGTGTAACTTTGCCGGGCCTCCAACCTGATGGGGTGGCTTCCTTGCCTTTACTGTCTCTGACCAATTGGAAAGCTTGAATCTGTCGTAGGGTTTCATTAACATTTCGCCCTACTGGAGGTGTCAATACTTCATATCCATGAATAACACCGTCAGGATCAATCAGGAATCTGCCCCTTGTTTCAACACCGGCATTTTCATCATATATACCGTAAACAGTACCGACTCTGCCACCTGCATCTGAAAGCATGGGAAAAGGAACTCCGCCGTCTACCATTTTGGAAAGCTCATTATCGTTCCACATCTTATGAACAAACATACTGTCGATACTCATTGAAAGAACTTCCACACCCAATTTTTGAAATTCCGAGTATTTTTCAGCAACTGCTGAAACTTCAGTAGCTCAGACAAATGTGAAGTCGCCCGGATAAAAACACAATACAACCCATTTCCCCAAATAATCAGAAAGTTTTACATTGATAAACTTGCCCTTATGGTACGCTGGTGCGGTAAAATCCGGTGCTTTTTGGCCTACTTTGATCATGCTGACCCCCTTTTCTAAAATTTTTTCTTCTTTTTCAGTTTCACCCGCTTTAACCGATTCCCCCACCGGTCCTCCTGTGGGCCGGGCACAACCAATTTCCAGTTCTTCACTCATAAGCGCCCTCCTTTTTAATGGTTATGACATTTATTTTCACAAGTATCTGCTTCCCTGCAGACAATACATCGTTTATCGCTACACCACCGGCATGGGAAGCAGTCCCTGCAACGATTCTTTTTTTGTCAGTTAAATAGAATGTATTAAACCGAACCGTCTATTGTACACTGGGCAAAATCAATGTCTTTTCCGCATTTGTCGCATTTGTGCTTTTTGTCAAACTCATCAGAGAACACTTCCTTTGTTGCACCGCATTCCGGACATTGACATTCAAATGACTTTAAATTTCTAAAATTTTCAAATCCTGGGCAGTGTTTTGGTGTAGTCATGATATCCTCCTTACGTGTTATCAATTACATTTGTATCATACAAATTGTTCTTTCCATTTATATGGAATAATTTTAGCATAGACTGATAATGTTATTTTCGGATATGACATTTCGAGCATGTTACAGGTCCATAAGACTTCCCTGCTTTTTTTTCTGCTTTATGACACTTGATACACAGTTTGTTCATTATATGTTTTTTTTTCAGATCGCCTTTTTGTTTAAGCGCTTCAACAGCACCGGGTGACTTAGGAAAAAAAGAATGGCATATATTGCAGTCGCCAAGACGCTCCTGGTGCTTAAAATGTGTAAAGGAAACTTCACCTTTTGATCCGCCGTTCAATTTTAACTCTTTGGCTCCTTTGGTTTGATCCGCAACTGTACCCGCAACTGCAAATGTACAGAACATCGTCAGTCCAATCAAAAACAATACGATTTTTTTCATAGCGCTAACCTATCTTTTTGGTGATTTCACGTCCATAATCCTGGGCCATTTTGATGCCTCCGCCCAAGCTGCTTTTTTTCAGGCGAAGCGATCCGCCGACCATATCCATTTTGAATAGATTTTTCATGGTATCATATATCCTGTCAGGCGCTTCACCGCTCCATCCAAAAGCTCCGAATGAACCTCCAACTTTGTTTTCAAGATCGATTTTTTCAGTTAGAAACAAGAGCGTCTTCATGCTTTGCATCATTTCACCGTGGTAGGTGGCGGAGCCAAAGATATAAGCATCATAACCTTCTAAATCATTCTCTTTTTTAATATTTTTGGCATCAACAACGTCAACATCGAAAGCTGAAAAGCGCATACCTTCAGCAATGAGTTCTCCAATCCGTCTTGTTTCACCGGTTCTTGTGGCATATGCAACAAGTGCTTTTGACATGCTAATTCCTCCTTAAATATTCAGTTGTTAACCATCCGACCATAATATGCATGCAGACGGACAATTTTTAATGGCCTCAGCAACTTCATCTTCAGGGTACTCTGCATGATCCGCAACTTCAACGTACCCCGCGTCATTGATTCTAAATACAGAAGGGCACACATCCGCACATATTTCACAGAGAGTGCAGTCACTGAGTTCAACAACAGGTATTTTCATGGTACAAATCCTGTCATATTATCCGTTTACTGCCTTTCCAATTTTTTTTCCAAGGTTAAAACCAGCATCAACTCCATTCTGATCCGGAACATACTGAATTTTGAGACCTGGATCGATTATTTCAAATTTCATTGCCTCAAGCTCATTGTTTATGAACTTAACTGCTTCTCCGCTCCATCCATAAGAGCCAAAGGCCACACCAATTTTATTTTTAGGCTTTAAACCTTTCATATAGGTCAGAAAATCGATAACACTGGGAAAGAGGTTGTTGTTTAACGTTGGAGATCCAATTACCACAGCCTTTGAATCCATGACTTCGGTCATGATATCACTTCGATGCCATTTTTTAAGACTCAACGGTCTGACATGAACACCCTCTTCAGCAATTCCCTTTGCTATACTTTCAGCCATTACCTCAGTGCTGTGCCACATAGTATCGTAAATAACCACAGCCTTTTTTTCAGCCTCGTGGCTGCTCCATTTTGCATATGCGTCTATGATTTTACCGGGATTTTTCCGCCAGATAATACCATGGTCAGGGCATATCATATCAAAAACAAGCCCTTGTTCTTTCACGCTTTCAAGTAATTTTTTAGTTTTGGCTGCATACAATAAAAGAATATTGGCATAGTATTTTTTTGCATGGGGCATTATGGCATCGCCTATCTGGTCATCGAACATCTCCGGACCTGCATAATGCTGACCAAACGCATCGCTGGAAAAAAGTATTTTATCCTCATTTAAATAGGTAAACATACTGTCAGGCCAATGAAGCATTTTGGTTTCAAGAAAGGTCAGAGTTTTTTTTCCAAGGCTAAGCTCCTCACCGTTTTCTACTGCCTTATAATTCCATTTCTGCTGAAAATGGTGTGAAAGGTTTTTCAGGCCCATTTTAGAGCAGTACAATGGTTTATCCTCCCCGATTTTATGCATTACTCTAGGCAGTCCTCCTGAATGATCCATTTCAGTATGGTTGCTGATGACATAATCGATTTTCTTCGGATCAATAATTTTTGATATATTGTCAAGCAACTGATCTGCAAATTCCTTCCTTACAGTATCAACAAGTGCTGTCTTTTCATCTAATATGAGAAATGCATTATAGGTTGAGCCCATATTTGTGGAATAGCCGTGAAAGTCACTTATGTTCCAGTCAACAGCTCCAACGCTGTAAATTCCTTCTGCTACCTGTATCGGTTTCATTTTAAAATCCTTTTAAATAGTAGAGCGCTCTTATTCTTCTTTTATAAAATCATCCTTTGAAGCGCCGCATGTGGGGCATTCCCAGTCATCGGGAAGGTCCTCGAAACTGGTGCCGGGATCTATGCCATTGTCAGTATCTCCTTCTGCAGGATCATAAACATAACCGCAAATTTCACATACATACCTGTCCATAATATTCCTCCTTGTATAGTATTTGTTCCTCTTATCTTATACTAATTTTCTTTTTCATCATTTTTTAAACTCTCTAAGCTTACCACCTATAATTTTAATGTGATTCATTTCTTCCTTGATAATACTGTCTATCTTATCCTTGCCAAGTTTTTCAGGAACCAACTCTTTCATCCCAAGGTAAAATACAATGGAATCTTTTTCGGCGATTAGTGCTGCCTTGAGAATCTCTTTTAAAGAAGAAGTGTCTATCTCTTTTTTAAAAAATACCCTGGTATCTGCCAGGGCGCGTAGGTATAAAATACTTTCTTCATCAGGATCGAAAACAGTGCCCTGCTTTTCCACATCTTTCAGTTCGGACCTGAGAGCGGCAAATGTTTTCTCATGCTGATCTTCCATTATAGCAAAATCGTTTAGAAGTTTTTTGGCATCGCTGTCATCAACATTTTCGGCGGCTTCCCTGTAAAATTTTGCTCCATTTCGTTCAACCTGTTCAGCCATTTCAAAAACTTCATCAACATTAAAATCGTAAATCATTTTTTTCTCCTTTGTTTTATAGCTTTATATAATGACAAGATGGATAACAATAATTCTCTTTTTACCATTGTTGAATGATTCTCCACAGAACATAGACGGATATAGCTCTCTCACTCTCTACAGGTCAGAAAATTAAAATTCAAGTATTATTCAGTTTATTCTAAAAGAAGCTGTTTAATACTTGAATTTGAATTTTCCGCCATATATCCTCCTCCCACAGGCAGAATTAAGTCCAGCTTGCAGGAAGGAGGGGTTGTAGAGGTTTAGTCAAAATATCGTTTTAAAAGGCCCTGGAAAGCAAGACCATGCCTTGCTTCATCCTTGCACATCTCGTGAACCGTATCGTGTATTGCATCCAGGCCAAGCTCTTTCGCTTTTACAGCGATGCCCTTTTTGCCCTTGCATGCTCCGTTCTCAGCTTCAACTCTTGCTTCAAGATTTGCTTTTGTATCAGCAACAAGCACTTCACCGAGAAGCTCTGCAAATTTTGATGCGTGTTCCGCTTCTTCAAAAGCAATTCTTTTATAAGCTTCTGCAATTTCAGGATAACCCTCACGGTCAGCCTGGCGGCTCATGGCAAGATACATACCGACTTCTGTACATTCACCGGTGAAGTTTGCCCTGAGTCCTTCAAGAATTTCAGCATCCACGTCTTTAGCAACACCAATTACATGACCATCTGCCCATGTAAATCCTCCACTACTTCTAGCTTCGTTAAATTTTTCCTTTACTGATCCACACTGGGGACATTTATCCGGTGCACTTCCTTCAACACTGTAACCGCATACTGAACATACATACTTTGCCATTTTTTCTCCTTTTTTTTATTAAAAGCTATTAGACAAACAGTTAATAGAAGTTTTATGTAATTTATAAGTATGCAATACAATAGCTGTGCCAAAACGGTCGGGTCTTTTAACAAAAAAATTAACGCTTATTAA